>NZ_MJWZ01000055.1:0-151977 GCF_001762535.1 Campylobacter sp. BCW_6889
TTATCTTTGATAAGTTTTTATATAGAATACTTAAAAAACAATGTTAAGAGCAAGTTCTAATACAAACTCTACTTGAAAGATTTCTATGAAACTCTAAATATTATCTATATTCAAAGTCTTCTTAAAAACCTTAACAAGGAAGTGATGCTTTATTAAAGATAAGCCAAACGCTCTATTAGTACTGGTCAGCTAAAGGACTTTCATCCATTACACACCCAGCCTATCAAACTAGTAGTCTTCTAGAGAGCTTAGAGAAGATTCATCTTAGAGTTGGCTTCACGCTTAGATGCTTTCAGCGTTTATCCTTTCCAAACTTAGCTACGCTGCGATGCTCTTGGCAGAACAACAGCTACACCAGTGGTTTGTTCAACCCGGTCCTCTCGTACTAGGGTCAAATCTCTTCAATCTTCTTACGCCCACGGCAGATAGGGACCGAACTGTCTCACGACGTTCTGAACCCAGCTCGCGTACCGCTTTAAATGGCGAACAGCCATACCCTTGGGACCTGCTCCAGCCCCAGGATGCGATGAGCCGACATCGAGGTGCCAAACCTCCCCGTCGATGTGAGCTCTTGGGGGAGATCAGCCTGTTATCCCCGGGGTACCTTTTATCCTTTGAGCGATGGCCCTTCCACACAGAACCACCGGATCACTAAGACCGACTTTCGTCTCTGCTTGACTTGTATGTCTTGCAGTTAAGCTGGCTTATACCTTTATACTCTACGAACGATTTCCAACCGTTCTGAGCCAACCTTTGTAAGCCTCCGTTATTATTTGGGAGGCGACCGCCCCAGTCAAACTACCCACCAGACATTGTCCCACTTGAGGATAACTCAAGCTGGTTAGCTACCCAAATAAGAAAGAGTGGTATCTCAACAACGGCTCATATACAACTGGCGTCATATACTCAAAGCCTCCCACCTATCCTGCACATTCTTATCCAAGTAGCAGTGTCAAGCTGTAGTAAAGGTCCACGGGGTCTTTCCGTCTTGCCGCGGGTAGGAGGAATTTTCACCTCCACTACAATTTCACTGGATCCCTCTTTGAGACAGCTCCCATCTCGTTACGCCATTCATGCAGGTCGGTATTTAACCGACAAGGAATTTCGCTACCTTAGGACCGTTATAGTTACGGCCGCCGTTTACTCGGGCTTCGATCAAGAGCTTCGCTAATGCTAACCCCATCAATTAACCTTCGAGCACCGGGCAGGCGTCACACCCTATACATCCTCTTACGAGTTAGCAGAGTGCTGTGTTTTTGGTAAACAGTCGGGAGGGACTCTTTGTTGTAAGTTTCTTCGCTTTCGGAGTAAATCCTAGTACGAAGCTAACCACACCTTATACCGAAGATACGGTGCTATTTTGCAGAGTTCCTTAAAGAGAGTTCTTCCACGCGCCTTAGAATACTCATCCCACCCACCTGTGTCGGTTTACGGTACGGGCAACATTAGCTAAACTTAGAAACTTTTCTTGGCTCGACGGCATCAGGGGTTCTTCTATCCATCCGAAGACTTCAAAAAGCCTTTCAGTTCTCGGAGTGTTCTTATACGGATTTGCCTATATAAGCTCCTACGACCTTAGACTAGCACTTCCATCCGCTAGCCCCCTTAGCCCTAAGCGTCCTTCCATCGCACACTAATGTTGGTATTGGAATATTAACCAATTTGCCATCGTCTACCCCTTTCGGACTCGACTTAGGACCCGACTAACCCTACGATGACGAGCATCGCGTAGGAAACCTTGGGTTTACGGCGTTAATGATTCTCACATTAATTATCGCTACTCATGCCTGCATGCTCACTTCTATTCGCTCCAGCACTCCTTACCGGTATACCTTCGACGCAAATAGAACGCTCTCCTACCACTTGCACACAACTTAAACTACTTAAACTTTAAACCAAGAATATTTTTACTGATTTTACTAAGTTTTGTTTCTATCTTTACTCTATAAAAATCAGTAAAAATATAACTTAAAACATATAACTTAGTTTTTTATATTCTAAACTTAAATAATCTAAGTTGTGTGCAAGTCTACAGCTTCGGTACTTACTTTAGCCCCGTTATATTTTCCGCGCAAAATCACTAGACCAGTGAGCTATTACGCTTTCTTTAAAGGATGGCTGCTTCTAAGCCAACCTCCTGGTTGTTTAAGTAACTTCACATCGTTTTCCACTTAAGTAAGATTTAGGGACCTTAGCTGGTAGTCTGGGTTGTTTCCCTCTTGACGACGGATTTTATCACTCGCCGCCTGACTGCTGTGATTACATATAAGGTATTCGGAGTTTGATAGGGTTTGGTACATTGGTGTATGCCCTAGCCCATTCAGTGCTCTACCCCCTTATATTACGACACAACGCTATACCTAAATATATTTCGGAGAGAACCAGCTATCACGAAGTTTGATTGGCCTTTCACCCCTATCCACAAGTCATCCCGGGGCTTTTCAACGCCTATGGGTTCAGTCCTCCACTAGTTCTTACACTAGCTTCAACTTGCTCATGGATAGATCACTTCGTTTCGGGTCTGCAGCATCTGACTAAGCGCCCTATTCAGACTCGCTTTCGCTACGGCTTCGCGTTTGCTTAACCTTGCCAGACACCACAACTCGCAGGCTCATTATGCAAAAGGCAGTCCATCACACTGTATTGCTACATAGTGCTCTGAATGATTGTAAGCAAATGGTTTCAGGTTCTATTTCACTCTGATCACCTCAGTTCTTTTCACCTTTCCCTCACGGTACTTGTGCACTATCGATCTGGTATTAGTATTTAGGGTTGGATCGTGGTCGACCCGGATTCAGACAGGATTCCTCGTGTCCCGCCCTACTCAGGATACTGCTAGCTAAGCTTTGTTTTTCGCATACGGGACTATCACCCTCTATGGCTATACTTTCCAGAATGTTCTGCTAAACTCAGCTCTTGCACATTGCAGTCCTACAACCCCCAGTGCAAGCACTGGGTTTGCCCTCTTGCGCTTTCGCTCGCCGCTACTGACGCAATCTCTATTGATTTCTTTTCCTGAGGGTACTAAGATGTTTCAATTCCCCTCGTTCGCTCCTATATAGGTAATGTATATCTCTATACATTGGGTTGCCCCATTCGGAAATCTACGGATCAAAGCTTCTTGACAGCTCCCCGTAGCTTATCGCAGTCTAGTACGTCCTTCATCGCCTTTACCAGTCAAGGCATCCACCATTCGCTCTTAGTAGCTTACCTTTTGATGTTCTTTTAGCAGATGAGCAAAGCTCATCTTAAAGAACCAAAGCTAAAGGCCTACCCCGCCAACCTAAAAGATATTAGGCTTAAAACGAAATAAACTAAACATTCATTAAAAAATTAATGTAGATAAAGCTTCAATTCTTAATCACTAAAAAAACAATTTGCATAAAAGTTAGATATAACCTAACTTCTACCTTTTTTATTGATTCTAAAACGCATCACTTCCTTGTTAAAGTTTTTATGATAAGACTTCTTTATCTTAAGACGGAAAGCATTCAAACCTTAATATAGAAACTAAATGATTTAGTCTTAACTAAGCTGTGAGTTTGAAACTTGTCTTTAATTTATAAATCTTAAATCTAATATTCTCTTTATTTTAAAGATAAAGATAATTAAAAGATATAAGTTAAACCAAAGAAAAGATAAATAGGTTTTATCCTTTAACAAGTCCTGTAAAATTGTTTTTATTAAAACTTGCTTGTGACTCTTAACAATGATAATTAAAAAGAACATTTAGGTTTAAAACCTAAAGGAAGTATATATATTAATATAATCATTATAAATATAAATACATAATGTATATGCTACTTATATCTATTAAAGTATATTCTTTTATAGTTAAAGATAAAAAAATAAATCTAAGTATAGAGTTTATATTTTATATTTAATCTACTTTATATACTTGCTTTAGATTTTAAAGCTTTTTTATTCAAATCTTTTTTATGGTGGGCCTAACAAGACTTGAACTTGTGACCTCACCCTTATCAGGGGTGCACTCTAACCAGCTGAGCTATAGGCCCTTAATAAATGGTGGAGAATAGCGGGATCGAACCGCTGACCTCCTGCGTGCAAAGCAGGCGCTCTCCCAGCTGAGCTAATTCCCCATAAACAATTAGCTTTATCATCAATCTTTGAAATCTAAACAAGAATCAATTGAGTTTATATATTTGAAGTAATAGTGGTGAGACTTATTACTTTGTACTCTAGAAAGGAGGTGATCCAACCGCAGGTTCTCCTACGGTTACCTTGTTACGACTTCACCCCAGTCGCTGATTCCACTGTGGACGGTAACTAGTTTAGTATTCCGGCTTCGAGTGAAATCAACTCCCATGGTGTGACGGGCGGTGAGTACAAGACCCGGGAACGTATTCACCGTAGCATGGCTGATCTACGATTACTAGCGATTCCGGCTTCATGCTCTCGAGTTGCAGAGAACAATCCGAACTGGGACATATTTTATAGATTTGCTCCACCTCGCGGTATTGCGTCTCATTGTATATGCCATTGTAGCACGTGTGTCGCCCTGGGCATAAGGGCCATGATGACTTGACGTCGTCCACACCTTCCTCCTCCTTACGAAGGCAGTCTATTTAGAGTGCTCGGCCGAACCGTTAGCAACTAAATACGTGGGTTGCGCTCGTTGCGGGACTTAACCCAACATCTCACGACACGAGCTGACGACAGCCGTGCAGCACCTGTCTCTAAGTTCTAGCAAGCTAGCACCCTCATATCTCTATAAGGTTCTTAGGATATCAAGCCCAGGTAAGGTTCTTCGCGTATCTTCGAATTAAACCACATGCTCCACCGCTTGTGCGGGTCCCCGTCTATTCCTTTGAGTTTTAATCTTGCGACCGTACTCCCCAGGCGGTACACTTAATGCGTTAGCTGCATTACTGAGATGACTAGCATCCCAACAACTAGTGTACATCGTTTAGGGCGTGGACTACCAGGGTATCTAATCCTGTTTGCTCCCCACGCTTTCGCGCCTTAGCGTCAGTTGAGTTCCAGCAGATCGCCTTCGCAATGGGTATTCTTGGTGATATCTACGGATTTTACCCCTACACCACCAATTCCATCTGCCTCTCCCTCACTCTAGACTATCAGTTTCCCAAGCAGTTTAATGGTTAAGCCATTAGATTTCACAAGAGACTTGATAATCCGCCTACGCGCCCTTTACGCCCAGTGATTCCGAGTAACGCTTGCACCCTCCGTATTACCGCGGCTGCTGGCACGGAGTTAGCCGGTGCTTATTCCTTAGGTACCGTCAGAATTCTTCCCTAAGAAAAGGAGTTTACGCTCCGAAAAGTGTCATCCTCCACGCGGCGTTGCTGCGTCAGGGTTTCCCCCATTGCGCAATATTCCCTACTGCTGCCTCCCGTAGGAGTCTGGACCGTGTCTCAGTTCCAGTGTGACTGATCATCCTCTCAGACCAGTTAAGCGTCATAGCCTTGGTAAGCCATTACCTTACCAACTAGCTGATACTATATAGTCTCATCCTACACCGAAAAACTTTCCCTACTCAACTTGTGTTAAGCAGGAGTATAGAGTATTAGCAGTCGTTTCCAACTGTTGTCCTCTTGTGTAGGGCAGATTAACTATACCTTACTCACCCGTGCGCCACTAATCCACTTCTAGCAAGCTAGAAGCTTCATCGTTCGACTTGCATGTATTAGGCACGCCGCCAGCGTTCACTCTGAGCCAGGATCAAACTCTCCATAATAAACCTTCTTTAGCATCAAGGCAAAGCCTTGACTAAGAAGCAAGCTAAAGGCCTACCCCGCCAACCTAATATAGATAAACTACTTAGATTACATTAAAGAGATAAACCTTATTACTTTTATAGATAGTTTAATCTTTTTCTTCAAAGAAAAAGTTATAAAAGATTAAAAGAAAAGCTTTTAATCTTTTTAAATTAGATTGAATAGATTTTACATAATTGCTTATGCCTAAATCTTTCTGGCTCAATCGATCACTTATTTAGATTTCAAAGATTGACTAATAAGATTTGAATAACAATACTAAGTTAAAAGAACAAAACAAAAAATCATTTTTAAAAGAAAAGTTTTTAAATTAAAAACAAGATTTATAAAAAAGCTTTTTAGTTTTAAATTAAAAAATTAAGAAAGTTAAAAACTCAAATAATTTAAAAACTTAAAAAATCTAAAATAAAGTTAATTTATAAAATCTACTCAGTTAGTGAAACTTTATAATTTAAAAGATTTTAAGTCCTTTTTTCAAAAAAAGGAAATGAAAGTATAACCAATTAAACTTAAAAGGGGATTAAATAAAGGATTAAATAGTATAAATATTTGTGTAAGTATTTATATAAGTATTTGATGGGTTAAAAAATGGGGGCTATATTTTAGAGCACTCGTAATTTTTATTTTTTATATTAACAAATTGACTTTTAAGTGTTTTAAAATCTGGAATATAAGCATAACCGCTAAGCGTATCTATAACGATACAAAGAGCATGCTTTTTTGATAACAAACGTATAATGCAATCTGAATTATTCTTTGCTAAAGTTTTTTCATATGCATAATTGGCATTTTTTAACGGAGAATACACTCTGCCCATTTCATCAAATACTAATCTAGTAAATCCTGAACAAGATCCTTTGAATTCAACCTTTTCTATTCCAAATCTTTTTGTAAGATTAAATCTTTGTGTAGTTTTTTCATCATCTTTACTAATAACTCCACTTTGACCTGAATTCATTAATTTGTTATGATTGATTACATCAACAGCAATTTCTCTATCTATATTGATTTCAGTTTTACCTAAATTAGCATTTCCATCGCCATTTTTATCCAAGAAAATAGTATATGTTTGATCATAACCCGTGGCAGCTGATTTTATAAAATAAATCTGCCATTTACTTTTAAACCACTCTCTTTTTGCGATAGCCAACTCATCAACTCTTATACCTTCTTGCATCATGGCTAAATTTTGGGTGTATTGGATATCATTAAGAATTTGTATTGCACCTTCTAGTAGATTGTCTTTTTTTAAGTAAAGACTGCCTAAATTAAAAACTATACCTAAAATGAGAATTATAAACACAAATTCCAACAAACTGAAAGCTTTAATCATAGTTTAAAATCTGATATACTTTTTCATATTTTCCAAGTTTTACTTTAACAATTTTTTTGTCCATATCATGCTTATCGGCTTGTTTTAAAGCTTTTAAATAAAACTTATTGCTATTTTTTATTCCATAAAATCGCAATCTTTTTTGCAAACTTGGAGCTGTTGCAAGCTCTAAAACATCTTGTTTTTTTAATTCTAGCGCCAATTCTTTAGCAAAATGATAATTATTGGCAAAATGACGATTTGGATTGTTTATAAAATAATACAATAATTGATTAGCGACGATTAAAAAGTAACAAAATATCAAAAAAATTATAGAACATTCTATAAAGATTTTATACCTTAATCGAAAAACTGGCAATCTCACTCTATAACTTTGCATTAAAGTTTTTATAAGCAAAGGAGTGCAAATAACACAAAAAGGTAAAAAATCATCTAAAAAAAGTTTTTGTCTTAAAGAAAGCAACAAACAAAATACAAATGTTACGCTCATTAAAAACCATAATAAATTTTTATATTTTTGAAAAGTCAAACGATAAATAGTATAAAAAAAATACACAAAAACCAAAGGAGAAAAACATGCAGCAAAAATTCCTAAAGTATCTAAAAAATAACCTCTTGGGCGACCACCTGTATCAAAACCATAAAAACTGATACTCGCTCCAAACAAAACAAGAGATAAGGTAAATAAAATAACATTTCTTTTATAAATCCCAAAAAAGAAAAAAGTTAAAAATAAAATATTAAAAGATTTATCAACAAATAATACTATAATCAATAATATATAAAAAAGCCATTTTTTTTCATATTCGTAAGCACATAATATAGCAAGGGTTAAAAAAATCACCAAAGATGCGGCATTAACCAGTAAAGCACTTGCAACAGTACCCGGCAATAAAACAAATAACAATAAAGCAAAAAAAGCATCGATTTTAGTTTTAGTATATTTTAAAGCTAGCAAATACAAAAGTAAACAACTTAAAAAATGAAAAAATAAAAAAGGAAGCCTTAAGCCAAAATCATTTTGCCCAAAAATAAAAGTTCCAAAATGAGATATATAATAAAGCAAACTATGGGAAAAAATAAGTGATTTACCCTGCTCGCCAAAATAAATATCAGCTTCATCAGTACTAATACTCAGTGTTGAAATTCCATAAAGTAAAGCCAACAAATCAAGACTAAGTAAAATGATGATAAGTTTATAATTTTTGATTTTTTCCATAATGAAAATTTTACAAAATTAAACTTAAAATATCAATGCAAATCATATAAATATCAAATATCTTAAAAATTAACATCAAATTGATTTTAGTTTTTATAAGTATAATGTTAAACAAAAAAGGCAAAAATGCAAACTATTGATCAAATTTTTCAAACGCAAATCGATATTAAAAAATCTACTTTCTTATCTTTTCTTTGCCCTTTTAAAGATTTTAAATTTTTAATAGAAACGCTAAAAAAAGAGCATCCAAAAGCTATTCATTTTGTCTATGCTTATCGTGTTTTAAATGATTTTAATCAAATTGTAGAAGATAAAAGCGATGATGGAGAACCTAAAGGAACTTCTGGAATGCCAACTTTAAATGTTCTAAGGGGCTATGATCTTATCAATGCGGCTTTAATCACTGTAAGATATTTTGGCGGCATAAAACTTGGTACAGGGGGACTTGTAAGAGCCTATAGCGATGCGGCAAATGCCGTGATCAATAATTCTTCTTTACTTTCATTCGAATTGAAGCAAAATATAACCATTGCTATTGATTTAAAAAATTTAAATCGTTTTGAACATTTTTTAAAAACTTATTCTTTTAATTTCACAAAAGATTTTAAGGATTGCAAAGCTATATTACATATCAAATTAAATGAAAAAGAGGAGCAAGAATTTAAAATTTTTTGTAAAAATTTTACACCTTTTGAAATAGAGAAATTATAAATTCTTGCAAGTAAATACAAAAGCTCCAAAATGGAGCTTTTGATTAAATTGCGTTCAATAAATCATTTAACAAAGTATTATTCTTACTTTGTTCATTTGCACCTTGTTGCGCAAGATCATTGTGAACGCTAGCACTTTGGGCTCTCATAGACAACTCGCCTTCATTTTGTCTAAAACGATAAGCGTAAACATTTGACATTTGAGCATAATTACTTAAATTTGAATTTGAGTTTTGCGCATTGCTTTGAAAACTACTGCTAGAATTTAAAGCATCTCCGCTTGACTTCTCATCCGCCTTATTTAATATATCCATAAAATCAGAATTTCCAGATGAAGAATAATCTTCAACCTGCTTATCCACCTGTTTATACTGACCACTAATAGTATCGTATTCATACGAGCTGATCGTTCTATAATTTACCTGCATAGTTTTCTCCTTTCAAAATATGCAAAAACTATACAAGCAAAAAGTGTTCCTTTTTATGCAAAAATTAATGTTTTTCAATCATGATGAGTAGGCAAATGCTCCACATCAAGCTCATTGTTGGCTATAAATTCCTCCTTGGCTTTTTTACAGTTTTCATCACGCATTTTGCGGTATTCATTGCGAATGGTGATTTCTTTATCGCTTAGAGGTCTATCTTCTAAAAAACTGATATGAAAATAAGTATCATCGCTCTTTGAATAAGTTTTATAAAAATCTATATAATCAAAATAATCCTTGCCATTATCAAACTCTACCACTTCTTCTATATAAATCGTAGGCCCAAAACCCTTGTGATTTTGTGTATAATGCCCAAAACCTGCGCTGTATTGAATTCTAAATTTAGCCATCATTTTCTCCTAAAAATTCTTGATAAGTTCCACGAAAATCTGTAAGCTTACCATTTTCTAAATGCCAAATTCTATTAGCAAAAGCAGAAACTAATTCCCTATCGTGGCTGATACAAAGCACTACACCTTTGAAATTATACAAAGCCTCACCTAGTGCAATAATACTTTCAAGATCTAAATGGTTATCAGGCTCATCTAAAAGCAAGAAATTTGGACGCTCTAGCATTAAACGAGAAAGCATTAAACGGTGTTTTTCACCCCCACTTAAACTTGTTGCCATTTTTTCTTGATCACTGCCACTAAAAAGCATTCTACCTAAACACTTGCGGATTTCATCTAGATCTTTAAATTTTTCACTCATAAGCCATTCGTAAAGTTTCAAATTTTCACAAATTAAATTACTTGTATCTTGAGGAAAATATCCAAGCTCTATAGTTGCCCCAAGGTGCATAGATCCACTATCTGGACTTATAGCATGGGCGATGATTTTTGCCAAAGTACTTTTGCCCACACCATTTGCCCCGATCAAAGCGATTTTATCATTTTTTTCTATTTTTAGCTCCAAATTTGAAAACAATTGTTTATCATAAGCCTTGCCTATACCTTTAAATTCTAAAACTTCATTACCTATTTCACGATTGGTTCTAAAAACTATGCTAGGATCTCTACGGCTTGAAATTTTAATCTCTTCAAGCTCTAGTTTTTCAAGTGCCTTAGCACGGCTTGTGGCTTGTTTTGCCTTAGAAGCATTTGCGCTAAAACGGCGAATGAAATTTTCTAATTCTTCTCTTTCTTTTAAGGTTTTATCGCGTTTAAGCTCAGCTTGTTTTGCCAAAAGCGTTGAAGCCATATACCAATCATCATAATTTCCCGAAAAATCACGAATTTGTTTAAAATCCACATCCAAAATTCTTGTGCAAATTTTATTTAAAAAATGCCTATCGTGAGAGATGACAACTAAAGTTCCTTCATGTCTTAAAAGTTCATTTTCAAGCCAAGAAATCGCCTCTAAATCAAGGTTATTTGTAGGCTCATCCAAGAAAAGCACATCCGCACCTAAAAACAAAACTTGAGCTAACAAAACTTTAAATTTATCCGCACTTTGCAAGGTGCTCATTAAAGCATCAAAATCTTTAATCTTTAAAGAACTTAAAATTTTTTCACAACGTGTTTCACAATCATAATTTGGATCTTCTTCAGCCGTTATTATCTCAAGCTCACCTAAACGCTCATTGATCTCATCTGTAAATTCCTCGCTCATATAAAGCTTTTCTTTTTCTTTTAAGGCCTCATATAAACGCTTATTTGCACACATCACTGCATCTTTGATGGTGTAGTTTTCAAAAGCAAATTGATCCTGTCCTAAAACTGCGATTTTTAAACCTTCATCAAATACTATTTCACCACTACTTGACTCAATTTCTCCTGAAAGAATTTTTAAAAAAGTCGATTTTCCCGCACCATTAGCACCAATAAGTCCGTATCTTTGTCCTCTAACAAGCTTTAAATTAACATTTTCAAATAAAAGCTGATTTGCAAAACGCATAGTAAGATTTTTTACTTCAACCATGATTTTCCTTAAATTTTTTATTTATAAAAATTTTTAAGAAATTGTATCAAAAAAAGACTTGAAATTAATTGAGTATAAAATATTAGTAAGCCATGAAATTAATTCTATTGACTTACTTTAATAAAAATATTATTGGAAATCTCCATTGATATAAGTTATATCTGTAATTTTCACTTGATTTATGTTAGAAACCTTATAAACAACACTCCAAAGACCTTTTCTCTGTTCCCCTTTTAAGACAGCATTAATCGTAGCCATACAAGAATCAAAATTAAGATCAAAATTTGAAATGGAATTAATTTCGATCATATCAGTGTAATTTACCATTCCATCATGCTTGGCCATTTCTTTGAGGCCTTTTGCATAATCTTCATAATCAATCCCTTGGGCTTTAAGTCCGGATAATTCATAAAGATTTTTAAAAATTTCACTAGGAATTTTTTCTTTAAGATTTAAAACAACTGCCGTATTATCACATTTGTCTAATGAGTTGGCTTGAAGCAAGGCAAACCCCATTAAGAAAAATAAAATTACTTTTTTAAACATATCTAAACTCCTCTAATTTTTAGGTTTTGCTACTAAAATACCATTTTTATATTCTTCTTCTCTTACAATCTCTCCTTTTTTATATTCTCTAAAGACTCCATTTTTAAGTCCATTTTTATAATTTTCTTCGTCTTCTAAGGCACCATTTTCATCATAACGCTTTTGTACTCCATCAAATTTACCTTTATTATCAAAATTATAATCACACATTAAAGTTCCATTTTCATAATATTCCTTGTAATTACCTTCAAATTCTGGCATACCATCTTCATTATAGCCAAGTAGTTTTCCCTTTGCTCTCATATTTCCATTCTCATAATAGCTTGCAAAATCACCATATCCGCGATTATCTTTAAAATGCACCTCCTCAAGCAATTGCCCATTTCTAGAATATTCCCTGCTAATTCCATCTTTTTTTCCATTTTTATAATTTTCTTCAGCTCTTAGCTGACCATTGTCATAAAAAGCTCTTTTTAACCCATGTATTCTTGAATCTTTATTATAGGGAATTTCTTCTTTTAAATTTCCATTTGGATATTTGTTTTGCTGAACTCTAGCCACATCGCTAGGTTGTCCAGGAAAATCACTTCCACAACCACTTAACAACATCGCAATTAAACTACAAATGCTTAAAAATTTTGTCATTTTTTCTCCTATTTCTCATTTTTTTCTTTAATAATAATAGTTTGCTTAAAACTTCCCGTAAAAGACCATATTAAACAAACAAGCCAAACAATAATAGTCCAACCAAAAAACAAATTTAGCAAAGAAATTATCAGCCAATTAGAATGCTTTCTGCTCAAACCAATAATAGCGGGCAACATGTATAATACAAACAATAATATTGTTACAAAAATAGACCCGCCACTTGCACCTTCCATGTAATTCTCCTTAAATAAAAATTTTATAAAAACTATTATTCCATACTATAACTTAATTAATATTGAAATATTAAATATATTTTATATAAAAGATTGAATATTTCAAGTGTTTTTAATAAAGAAATTTTAATGTAAAATTTTTCAAAGGCTAAATTTTTAAGGTAAAAAATGACAAAAAAGAGCAAGCGTGATATGGCATATGAACTAGACATTGATGTTAGCACTTTATATAATTGGAGAAAATATAAACCCAATTTATATCGTATTGTTATGCTTGGCTTTAAATTTGATGAACTTTTAGAAAATAGTAAAAAAACTCATGAAGAATTGCTTCATATAGAACAAACTATACAAGATGAAATTGCTAAATTTAAATAAAGTCCACTTTTAAGCTTTTTTCTATACAATTATCACTTTTATTAAAATCAAGGATTTGAAATGTTTTTATTAGATTTTTTAATATCATTGAGTTTTATTTTTGAAATTTCAGCACTTGTATTATCCTTTTACTTTAAAAATTCAAGAATTTTCTTTTTAACTTTAGTGCTATTAGGAGCTAAGTTGCCTTATTTTTATACAAGTTTTTTTCAAGCTAATTTATTTGTGGCCTTGTTTTTACCTATGATTTTTACTCTATTTTGCCTTGGAAAACACCATGCTTTAATTTTAAGTAAAAAAAATATCGCTTCAATTACAACCCTTATTTTTATAGGCGTTTTAAGCATCATTTTACCTAGAAATACTACTTTTAATAGCGCTGGTTTAGAATTCCATTTTATTGCATTAGATTTTTTTAAGCCTGTGAGTGAATTAGGATTTTTATTTTTTTTAGTCGGCTTAATACTCATTTTTATCAAAACCTTTAAAACTAAAGAATATTATCTTATTATCGCATTTTTTGCTGCATATTTTCAGTTTTTATTCCAAGAAGGAGCAGGAATAAGGTATTTTGAATTTGCAAGTTTAGTTTTTTGTTTTTATCTTTTAAATCACGCTTATAGATTGGCTTTTTTTGACACCTTAACAAAACTACCTAATGAAAAAAGCCTTACACGCTTTACAAAGGGAAAAAACAACTATATCATTGCCTTGCTTCATTTTAATGAACTAAAAGACACTAAAGAAAGCTATGCCAAACTCATCTTAAAACAAATTGCAAAAATTTTAAAACGCTTTAGAGCAAAAATTTTCATCGTAGACAATGATTTTATTTTAATTTTTAATGATAAAAATCAAGCTTTAAATCATCTTGCTTTTTTAGAATCCACCTTAAAAAATACGGAATTTAATTTAGAAAATGAAAATTTTAAACCAGATTTTAAATTGATTTGGCAAGAAAGTGAAGAAAATTTGGATAAAAATTTACAAAGTCTAAGAGCAAGACTCTTAGACTAAAAAATTATTTTTCGTTTGCTTCAACTTCGATATTTAAATTAATATCATCACTTAAAGTAATAGTTGAAGTACTTGCTGCAAATTTAAAATCAGAGCGTTTGATTTTTCCATTTAAAGAAAAGCCTATTTTTTCTTTTCCATCTTTGCCTTTAGCTACACCGCCGATTTCAGTATCTAAAACGATATCTTTAGAAACTCCAGCTATAGTTAAAGTTCCTGTCATTTTGCCTTTTTCATTATCGATTTTTTCATATTTTTTCATTGTAAAAGTCATATCAGGATATTTTTTTGCTTTGAAAAAATCATCTTGTTGTAAGTGATTATCTCTTGTTTGATTTTCTGTATTTACAGATGCGATTTTTACAGTTGCATCAAGCTTTTTAAATTCAGCACTCGCAGGATCAAAATCAATCATCGCAGAATAATCTTTGAAATTTCCTTTTACATTGCTAATTTGTAAATGTTTGATTTTAAAACCTACATCTGTATGTGCTTTATCTAAAGTATATTCTTTAGCAAACAAACCTGTGCTTAACAAAGACACCGCAACCAATGAACTTAATAAAACTTTTTTCATTTTTTTCCTTTTTTATAGTAATTTTCAATATAAAAATTTTATTAGATAAAACATAACAAATCATTAATAAAAATTAAAAAATTTTACTATTTAAAAATTTTACAAATTCTTCAAATTTAGGCAAATCAAGCTTTATTGCTTCTCTTTGCTGTTCTCCCCACATACACTCTGGAAAAAACGCATCTTCTTTAAATCTTGCCATAACATGAAAATGCACCCTTGGCACATAATTTGCAAAAGAGGCGATATTGATTTTTTCAGGTTTGTAAAATTCTATCATAGCCTTTTCACAAAGTAAAATTTTTTCAAAAAGTTCCTTTTGCAACTCTAAAGGACAATCGCTAAATTCTTTATAAATTTCTTTAGTAAAAATTTTAAGCCAAGGCACTTGAGCCTCCTCTTTCTCTATGTAAATCAAATCATTTTCATAAATCATTACATTCCTTTGAAATTGTATTTATGATTATTTTACAAAATTTATCAAATTTTTAAGTCAAAATGCGTTAAAATTCCTAAAATTTAAAAAACAAAAAGGAGGATAAATGCAAATTAGTTCAAGTTATAACTCTTATGATTACTACTCTAGCAAACCTTCTTTTGATAAAACAAATCAATCTGATTCCACTCAAAAAGATGAAAAAAATCTTAGTGAAAATAAAGATGATAAAGAAAAAAATGGCGAACAAACCCAAATGGTTAATGGCGTAGAGCTAAGCCAAAAAGAAGTAGCTCAAGTTCGCGAACTCCAAAGTATCGATAGAAATGTAAAAGCTCATGAAGCTGCACATCAAGCAGCGGGCGGCGGCTTAGCAGGTGCTGCAAGTTTTACTTACACAAGAGGCCCTGATAATCAAATGTATGCTACAGCGGGCGAAGTTCCTATCAGCATGCAAAAAGGAAACACACCAGAAGAAACTATAGCCAATGCAAGACAAATCGCAGCAGCAGCTATGGCTCCTGCTGATCCTAGCCCACAAGACTATAAAGTTGCAGCAAATGCTGCAAAAATGGAATTTGAAGCAAGAGCTGAAGCAATGAAGCTTAAAGCCCAAGAAGCCAAAGAAAAAGAAGAAGAAAATAAAGAAAAAGATGACAAAAATTCAGAAAATAGCTTAGAAAAAACAAATAAAGATTCAAAAAACAACGATAAAAATTCAAATTTTGATAAAGATTTTAAAAATTTCATAGCCAAAACTTATCAACAAAACTCGCAAAATAACGACATTAAATTCAATATCGCATCTTAAAATTCTTAATTTAAATAAAAAATTTATGCCAATCTTCCTTATAAATAAAGCTTTTTTAAAACTAAACGGACATGTCTAAAAATTTATCTTTTTTATTATCTGCTTTATCCACATTTGTAGTATTACTTTGCTCTTCTTTTTTGGCTTCTACTTTTTTGTATCTTCTTGCTGTTCCATAAGCTTTAAAGTATCATATATTTGATGAACTTCCTTGGGCATACATTTATGGAAACGATGACTTGAATTTGCATGTAAAATATTTAACATTTTTTATCCTTTTTATAATTTAAATTTTTGCATTTTCAATACTTTCATCTCTAATTTTAGTAAGTGTCTGCAGGGGATTATTTCCAAAATATCTATTAAAAGAACTTAAAGTAATCATCTTGCATACCACCCTCCAAGAGCAGACTCCATTTGCCTTTTTGTATAATTATAGTTTGAATAAGAATTTATACCATTAATCATTTTTGCCTTCCTTGATATTATATACTATATCGGAAGAAAATTAAAAATTTATAATCTTGAGAGTTTTCAAAAACTCTCAAGTTATTATCAAGCTAAGCTTTTTCCACTTTTATGATATTTTAAAATACCTTCAGCACAGCGATAAGCCAAAGCTCCTACAGTATCAGTTGGATTATATCCACTATTGTGTTGGAAATTTCCTGCTCCTACAACAAAAAGATTATCCGCATCCCAGTGTTGTAAATAAGTATTAACCACACTAGTTTCTCTATCTGCGCCCATGGTTGTTCCACCTGTGTTATGAGTAGATTGATAAGGCACAACGCTATAATCCTTAAGATAAACACCTTTTTTGATTGATTTTACTCCTTGCATTCTTTTTGCTACCTCAGCTGTTTTATCTGTAATAAATTTATGCAAAGCTCTATCTTGATCGGTGAAATTATAAGTTAAGCGTAAAAGTGGCATACCAAATGCATCTTTATAAGTTGGATCAAGACTTAAATAATTATTCTTATGAGGCAAAGAAGCACCTTGCCCTCCTACTGTAATAGCTCTTGTGAAATTATAGTTTAATGCTTTTTTAAATTCGGCACCCCAAGTTGGAGCTCCTGCTGGAAGTGGGGCTGATTGTATAGGGCGAGTTCCAAGCTGAACGCTATAAATCATAGCTCCATGAAGGAATTTTTCCTTAGAATGATCAAAATTATCTCCGTTAAAATCATCACTCGTAGTTCCTAAAGCACCTGAACCCATAAAGGTGTTAAATTGCTCATCAAAGAAAGCTGTTGTGCCCATATTCATTTGGTAACAATAATTTCTACCTAAAGTTCCTTTACCTGTTTTTGGATCGTATTGCTCACCTATGTTGCTTACCATTAAAAGCTTAGCATTGTTAAACATATAACTTGTAAGTACAACTATATCAGCAGGCTGAATATACTCTTTCATCGTTCTAGTATCGACAAATTTTACCCCCGTTACTTTTCCGTCTTTTTTAAGAATTTGCGTTACATTACTATAAGTGCGTATGGTGTATTTACCTGTGCTCATAGCCTTTGGAATTACTGTGTTTAAAGGACTTGCTTTTGCGCCATACTCACAACCAAAACGCTCACAATACGCACAGTATTGACAAGGAGCTAAATCTTGACCATCAGGGTTTGTATAGCTACCTTTAGAATTTGAAGCTGGCAAACGATAAGTGTGTAAATTTGAACTTTTTGCTGCACTTTCAAATCGTTTAAGCATTTTAGTATTTTCAAGAGGTTCTTGTGGATAAGGACTGGATCTAAAAGCTCCCATTTTTTCCGCTAAAGGATTTGGCTCACCTGATACCCCACAGGTTTTTTCAAATCTATCATAATAAGGCTCCATATCCTTATAAGTCACGCCCCAATCTTGCAAGGTATAATCATTACCTAATTTATTACCATATCTTTGTTTGCTTAGGGTTTGAATTTCAAAGTCATAAGGCATAAACCTAAAAGTCCAACCATTCCAATGCACCCCTGCACCGCCAACATTATTACCCAATAAAAACGAACCCATTTTACGATAAGGTAAGGCTAAACCACTAGGATCATGGCGAAAAGTCACAGTGTCTTTTGAGCAATCTTGCATCAAACCATAATTAATCCCATATCTCCACTCATCATGGATAAAATTAAAATTTTCAGTACTTTGCATATGTCCGCGTTCTAAACTAAGTACATTCAAACCTGCTTTAGTAAGCTCTGCAGCCACTATACCTCCAGTCCATCCTGCTCCAACTGTTACCACATCTACTTTTTTTAATACTTCAGCCATTTTAACTCTCCATATCTGCTAAACCCATAGGTTCAATGTTAAAAAATTCATCACTTGCAATTTTATCCACATAGCTCATTTGTGCGCCTGGATATTGCATCATTCTCCAACCATTTTTATTATCATTTCCGCCATAAATTGGATCAGCTAAAACTCCAGCTACTGTCATATCTCTTAAAAGTGTGAAAAAATAAGAAGATTTAAAACCTGTAGTTTGAATTTTTCCTTTTTCAAAATCGCTTAAAATTTTATCCTGATCTCCACCTTTAAGCAAAGAAAAAGATTTTTTATAACGCTTTTGAGCATTTTCTTCAAGAGCATGCACGCCTTCTAAAAAAATATCTTTGCGTTGCATAGGGGTTTGATAACCTTGTTCGGCTTTGCCCTCCATGAAAGGCCCTTGCATATATTCTCTATCATTATAACCATAAGCACTAGCTAGCTGATTATCGATAAAATAAGGCACGCCTAAACCTATAGCTCCTTCTCCTTGCTCATCTTTAGGATAAATTCTTTCACAGGCTGCACTTAAGGTATCAAATTCAGTTTGAGTTTGAAAAAACATTCTACCTCTAATTTTATTTGATTTTCCTTGTGAAGCTTGATGCGAATGCGTAAGTTCTGCTGCCTTTAAAACAGCACCGCCACCTATAGTGCTAGCTGCTACTACAGAACCACCTAGAAGCCCTAGTTTAAAAAAGCTTCTGCGATCAATAATATTGTCTTGCATTACTTCTCCTTGATAATAATTTAAACAAGACTATATTAGTCCTATTAATATAAATTTAACTTTAAAAAGCGATAAATTTTGTGTTATTCTTAATTTTATTTAAGTATATCTTTGAAAGTAATGAAAATAGAACTTTTAATAAAGCTCTATATCTTTAGAATTAAGTTCTTTATAAGCTGCACAAGCTTCTTGATGTTTTTGATCACAAGCCATACCAAAATATCTTTTTGCCTTTGTTAGATCTTGTTTTTCTAGTTGATTATAGCGTCCTAACAAATAACAAGCCTCACTAAAACCTAAAGTGCAAGATTTAGAATAAAAAGCAAGGGCAGATTTTACACTTGCCTTAACAAGCTCTCCTTTATCATATAAAGATCCTAACTGATAACAAGCTCTTGCATTTTTTAAATCACAAGATCTTTTATAAAAACTTGAAGCCATTTGTCCATCTTTTTCTTTTTCATAAAATAAAGCTATATTATTACAACTTAACGATTCTCCTAAAGCACAAGCTTTATTAAAAGCCAAAAGAGCTTCATTTTTATAACCTTGATTTTGCAAAAGCAAAGCCATATTAGAACACGCATTTGCTAAACCCAATTTACAAGCTTTATCATAAAATTTATAAGCTTGATTTAAATCCTTACTCACACCCTTAGCACTCTCATGCATAAAAGCTAAAGAAAAACAAGCTTTAGAAATATCTTTTTCGCAAAGATTCTTAAAAATTTCATAAGCTTTATCAAA
The DNA here is from genome assembly GCF_001762535.1 of Campylobacter sp. BCW_6889. NCBI lineage: Bacteria > Pseudomonadati > Campylobacterota > Epsilonproteobacteria > Campylobacterales > Campylobacteraceae > Campylobacter > Campylobacter sp. BCW_6889. Next base: position 19,824 of record NZ_MJWZ01000055.1, read on the forward strand.
TTTATTTGCCTCGTAAAGTTTTAAACCCTCTTCTAGCTCACTTAATGCAAATAATGAATTAAAAAATAAAAATAAAGCTAAAAATATTCTCATCAATCTTCCTTTATATTTTCTCTAACATTTAAAATCTGTGCTCTTCTTTTTTGAAGTTCTGCTTTTTTAAGATCTAAAAATTTATTTTTTTCTTGGATTAAATTTTGACTTTGTTCTAAGAAATTTTTTGCAATTTTTATCAGAATAGGCTTATTAATAAGCAAAGCTTCAAACTCATAAACATTTAATTCATTTAAAACTCTTTCATAAATTTCGCTTTTTTTAGGATAAAAAAGTACAAATTCAGAACTATCAAGCTCATAAAGAACACGGCTTTCATTGATTTTACGACTAAAAAATGCAAGGCTTAGTTTTGTAGCATTTTCATAATTTGTAAAAGCCTTAAGATTTAATTTTTCAAAAAATAAATCAAGCTCTAAAATACTTTTAAATAAAAGCTCTTTAAAATCTTTCAAAAAGTACTCATCGCTTGCATTACAAAAAGCTCTTAATTCACTAAAATTTTTATCACTTTGGAAAATGTGATCTTTTTGTATGTTTGAAAATTCTGCTTTAAAAAGCAAAATTTCTCTTTCAAGTATGTTTATAAAATCTTTTAATTTCATCTTGATTTCTTCAAAAGATTTATAAAGTTCATTTTTGATTTTTTTAAACTCTTTACTCATCACATCACTATTATAAAACATCGCCAAAAAAGCATCGTCGCTTGAAATATAAGGCGCTTTATAATCATATCTTGTGTATAAATCTTTCTTTAAAAATCCTTTGCTTTCTTTGTAAAAATAAGCATCTTTTTCCTTAACACTTGCAAAAATTTCACTAGAAATTCTTTCGCTAATGCTTTTAAGCTGTTCTAAAATCTGATGGTTTAAAATTTCAATCTCTTTTAAAAAATTTTCATACGCTAAAAGTAAATGCTTTTCATAACTTTGAAATTGATTTAATAAACGATCAAAAATACCTACAAAAAGTTGGTTTTCATCTTCTAAAATTTCGCATAAATTTAAAATTTTTCTTTTAACAAATTTTTCTTTTAAAGCTGTTGTATCTAGCTGAGTTAAAAAATCAAGCAAAGATTGAAAATTAGATTTTTCATAGCTTTGCTCATCTTTGGCTTCTTTGCAAGAAATAGCAATAAGCTCATTAAAATATTTTAAAAACACACTTTTTGCATAATTTAAAACATTATCTAGCTCTTCTGTGTTTAATTTATCTTTTTGATTTAATACACAAATGCTATTTTCTCCTAAAAGTTCTAAATTTGCTTTTATGGCATCTTCTTCACTTTTTTTACCCGCATTATCAATCAAACTTAACCAAATCGCCCCATGAATATTTTTAAGCTCATCAAGAGTTGTTAAAGTATCATTTTCATTTGCATTTAAACCTGGAGTATCTACAAGAGTGATTTTTTCAAGTAAAGGAATGGGTGCAAAAATATGCAAACTTTTTGCTTGTTTTACTTCATTTCTTTGATCCGTATAAAAGGCTAATTTTTCTATATTTGTGATAATATCACTTCCATCTTCAAATTCTACTCTTAAAAAATATTCTTTTGCATAGCGTAAAAAAGTAGGTTTAAAAGTAACAGGAACAACACCCGTAGGCAAACAATCACACCCTAAGATCAAATTTAGCAAACTTGATTTACCACTTGAAAACTGCCCTATAATAGCGATATTAACATTCTTATCCAAAGAAAACACAAGCTCTTTTAATTCATTTTCTAAAGCATAACTTGCGTGCATAAAAGGCTCGTTAAGTTCCTTGCAAAGCTCTTGAATACGCCCTTTAAAGCTATCATCAAAACTCACACTATAAGTATTTTCATAGGCTTTTATAAAATCATTTAAAAGATTAATCTGCATTTAAAAGCCCCATTTCAAGTTGTTTTAATTTTTCAATTTTTTCTAAATTTTCTTCAAAAGAATTTAAAATATTAATATCTTGATTTTTCAGACTCTGTAAAACTTTTTCAAGACTTTCTAATTTTGATTTTTGATTTTTTTCATAATGTTTTAATTTATCATTTAAAAACTCAAAAAATGCTTCATTGATATTTAAAGAGTTTAAAATTTCGCTCATTTTAAATTCTTTAAAAGTATCAAAAATAACCGTATCTAAATTCGTTTCAAGCTCATATAAATCTGATTTTAGATTGCTTAATTTTTCAATTTTCAATCTTAAAAGTGCAAATTTTTCGCTTTGAAAAATACTATCTATATTTTTTGAAATTCCATCTTTAAAACCTTCAAAACCATTATCAAAATCATCTTTTAAAAAATCATATTTTAAAGATAAATTTGTTTTAAGCTCCTCGATTTTTTTAATATTTTCAAATTTAATTTCTCTTAAAATATCATTAATTCCATCTTTTGTAGTAATATCAACTATATTTAAAATACGAGAAAGATTAAGCTTTTGTGCATTATTTTTCAGATATTTAAACTCATCTATCAAGCGTTCTTTTAATTTTTTAGCCAAAAGTAAAACAAGATTATCTATGCCACTATCTATATTTTTAAGTTTTGCAATGGAATTTGAAATTTCATCTTGTGCTTCTTTTAACAAGGTATTTTGCTTTTGAAGTTCAAGTAAAAGCTTTTGATTTTCTTCACTTACACCTTGTTTATTCTCCTTAATAAGACGATTTTGCATTTCATATTCGCTTAGAATATTTTTAAGCTCTAAATGTAATTCTTTTTTGTAAGCTCTTAAGGCAATCTTACTTTTTTCTCCTGCATAAAGCTCGTTAAAAAGATAGTTTTCAAATTCTTGCATACCACTTTTTTGCAAACTTTCCTTAGGCGCTAAACCCTTATAAAAATCACTTGCCATTTTAGCACTCACACATAAAAAATCAATCTTTTCCACCAAATTTTCATCTAAATCCACAAGTCTTGATTTTAAGCTTTCTTTGGTATAAACAATGACTTCTTCTAAATCCTTTTTGCTTAACAAATCCGCTTTAGTTAAAACAATTAAAAACTTACTCAGCCTTGAGTTTAAAAGACAATGCACCAAAAAGTCCGCATCCTTTTGAGTCAAGCTTTGAGAAGCATTCATTAAATGAATTAAAAAATCACTTTCTCTAAGATACTCATTTGTAACAATTTCTCTTTGAACTACAACATCATCAAGCCCTGGAGTATCAACTATAGAAATATTATTTTTTAAAAAATCTAAATGACTTTTAATTTCTATTTTTTTAATTAAAGCTGAAATTTTATTTTTAGCTGAACTGAAATTTTTAAGCTCACAAAGTGCGATATTTTGTATTAAAGGTTTATCTTTGATAAAATCCTCTATATTTACACTCTTATCCAGCTTGTCAATAAATTCTTTTAAATCTGCATTAAAGTGCGAACTTTCAAGTATATTTTGCCATTCTTTTTTATCCCAAAAATATATCCTTGCTTCTTCACTCTTACCATAGCTTAATACTGTTAAATTAGCTGTTTCAGGTATGTTTGAAACCCCTAAAAAATCTTCTTTTAAAAGAGCATTTAAAAGACTTGATTTTCCTGCATTCATCACGCCAGTGATGGCTATATTAAACTCTAAATTTTGAATTTTTTCCAAAGTTTTTTGAAGTCTTGATTTTAAATTTTCATCAAAACTTAGCTTTTGAAGCTCCAAATTAATGGCGTTTAATTCTTTAAAATCATTTTGAAATAAAGCTTTTTGATCTATACTTTGAACTTTTTCTTGTGAAATAAAATCAAATATTTCAGTATTTTTTGAAATTTTTTCTAAAATTTTTAGAGCCTTAAGCAAATCTTGCTTTGAAATAAAACCTGATTTAAAAAGATTTAAAATACAAATTTGAGCATTTTGTATACTAAAAATATCCACTCTTAAATCAATTTTTTTGCAAAGCTCTTGAAATTCTTTTAAGAGAAAATATCTTTCATAATTGTCTTTATTGACACTTAAAATAATCGCACACTCGGCCGTATCAAGTTTGCTTTTATTTTGAAATTTAGCATCAAAATTTAAAAATTGGAGTTCATTTTGCCAAATTTTTTGGAATAATTCTTTCATAATCTTCCCCTTAAAAAGGGGAAAGATTTATTTATTTCTTTGAGCCACAAGTTGTCTTCTCATATAAGCAATTTTACTTTGCAAAGGTAATTCTTTAGGGCAATTATCTTCACAAGCAAGCAATGACATACAACCAAAAACACCATCATCATCGCCCACTAATTCATAAAAATCTTCCACACTTCTATGGTCATGCGGATCTTGTAAATATCTAGCTGTTCTTAAAAGTCCTGTAGCAGCTATGAAATTTGGACGCATAAGTTTAGTTGCACAAGAAGCTACACAAATTCCACACTCTATACAACGATCAAGTTCAAAAGTTTCATCCGCAACCTCTGGCTCAATGCGTTCTTCAAGTTTAGAAATATCAGTTTCTTTTTCATTATGCACCCAGCTTTCAACACGCTTACACATGTCTTCAAACCACTCGCCTGTATTCACGCTTAAATCTTTAATATGTCTAAATGCAGGCATAGGCATAAGCTCTATCACTCCATCAGGATAATCTTTAGTTAAAGTTTTGCAAGCAAGTTTTGGCACTCCATTAATCATCATTGCACAAGATCCGCAAATCCCTGCACGACAAACAAAGTCAAAACTCAGATCCGCATCCATTTTTTCACGGATCAAAGTCAAACATACAAAAACTGTCATAAAAGGAGTTTCTTCAAGCTCATAAGTCACAAAATGTGGTTTAGAAATTTTGCTTAAAGGATTATATTTAAATGCCTTTATTGTCAATTTTCTACTCATAATCAACTCCTATTCTTTGGTTTGGTGCTTTATATTTAGCTTGCAATTCATAAGGCATTAAAGCATTTTGAATTTCATAACGACCTTTGCCTTCAGCTTCCATTTTTTCACGGATAGCATCCACTTCAGCTTGGCGTTTTTCACTTAAAGGATTTTCTATAATATTTCCTTTAGCTCCATATCCACGGAATGCTGGTGGAATTTCCATTTTCATAATATCAAGCTCTTCGTATTCTATGCGTGGTAAGGTTTCGCCTTCTACCCAAAAAGTATTGGTTCTTTTCATCCAATTTAAATCATCTCTTTTTGGATAATCTTCTCTATAATGCGCCCCACGACTTTCTGTTCTTAAAAGCGCTCCATAAGCTACACAAAGTGCTATTTTTAACATTCTTGGCACTCTATACGCTTCTTCAAGCTCTGGATTTGCACAATCAAGTTCTTTACAATGTACTTTAACGTCTTGAGAATCTTTATAAAGTTTTTCAAGTTCATCTACTGCTTCTTTCAAACCTTCACCTGTTCTAAAGATGGCCACCTTATCCCACATGATTTCTTTCATTCTGTTTTTGATTTCAAAAACATTATATTTACCTTCTTTATCTACTAAAGATTTTAAATATTGATACTCTTTAGTTAAGAAGTCTTTTACTACATTTGTGTCAATTACTTCACCATTATTTTTACAATAATCTGCAAAATAATCTCCCACTATCATACCTGCTACAACAGTTTCAGCACATGAATTTCCACCTAAACGATTAAATCCGTGCATATCCCAGCAAGCTGCTTCTCCACAAGCAAAAAGTCCGTTTAACCATTGACTTTCACCTGTTGGTTTAGTTCTAATTCCACCCATAGAATAATGCTGCATTGGAAGAACTGGCGCCCAACCTTTTGGACCTTCATCTGCTGGATCAATACCATTGAAAGTTTTGCAAATATCTTGTACATCACGGAGATTTTTTTCCACATGAGCACGACCCAATATAGAAATATCAAGCCATAAATGATCCCCATAAGGGCTTTTTACACCTTTGCCTTTACGAATATGTTCCATCATTCTACGACTTACCACATCACGACTTGCAAGTTCTTTTTTCTCTGGTTCATAATCAGGCATAAAACGATATCCATCCACGTCACGTAAAATTCCACCATCACCACGACAACCTTCAGTAAGCAAAATACCGCTTGGTACAATAGGAGTTGGATGAAATTGCACTGCTTCCATATTTGAAAGTCTGCAAAGCCCTGTTTCAAGAGCAATGGCTGCGCCCGTTCCTTCACAAATTACTGCATTTGTAGTTTGCTTATAAATTCTACCATAGCCCCCTGTTGCTATCATGGTTCCTCTTGCAATATAAGCAATAAGTTGTCCATTAGTTAAATCTCTAGCGATCACACCTAAGCATTTTTTACCATCATGGATAATTCTTACTGCTTCCATTCTATCAATAATTTTTACTTGATGTTTAATAGCTTCATTTGCTACACCATAAAGCATACAATGCCCTGTTGCATCTGCGATATAGCAAGTTCTCCATTTTTTAGTTCCACCAAAATCTCTAGCATTAATAAGCCCGTGCGCTTCTTCTTTTTCTTCAATCACAGTTTTTTGTGCATTGATTACAACAGTTCTTGGACCTTTGGTAACTCTAGTCCAAGGCACACCCCAAGCCGCAAGCTCACGCACTGCTTTTGGCGCAGTTTGAGCAAACATTCTTGCTACTTCTTGATCACAGCCCCAATCACTTCCTTTTACTGTATCTGCAAAGTGAAGATCTTCATTATCACCCTCACCTTTTGCCCCATTTGCTAAACTTGCCTGCATACCTCCTTGCACCGCTGCAGAGTGAGAACGCTTCACTGGACAAATACTTAAAAGTGTTACACTTTGGCCACTCTTTGCTACTTCAATAGCCGCTCTAAGACCTGCTAATCCTCCGCCTATTACTAAAGCATCACTATATTGTATATTCATAATTTGCTCCATTGTAGTTTTTTATCATCGCAGTAGTTTGGGTTTGATTTTGGTAGTTTTCATAACCTATCTTTATAAATGCTGCAAGACTTAACACACCTAAAACTAGGAAGAAAATACTGATTATCCATTTAGCAGTTTTAAGCTTTTTACGACTTTCTTTTACATTTTTTCCTTCAAACCAACCCCATTTAACACAAAGTCTATAAAGCCCTATACTTCCATGAAGCTCAACACACACTAAAAGAACAGCATAAAAAAGCCACATAAAATGACTTACAACCCTATCTCCTGACATATCACCACTAATTTTATCTGCATTGGTTACAATAAAAATAAGATGAGCAGAACCTAAGAAAAACATAATAAAACCTGTAAAAGCTTGAACCCACCATAACGAAGTATCGCTGTGATTCATTTTTTTACTGTGTGTTCTTAGTATTTGATACTGACGGTAATTAATAGGAAATTTTCTCATTGCAAGTAAAGCATGAACGAAAAAAACCACTAAAACACAGGCAGCCAAAAATGAAGTAAGATAACTCATAACAGGATTATCGTAAACAAATTTTAATTCTAAAAAATGTACCACAGAATTAAAAAAATCCTCACTGACTAAAATTGTAGAAACAAAAAGCATATGCACCCACATAAAAAGACCTAAAAAAAGCCCTGAGGCGCTTTGGATAAAGTCTAATTTCGCAGGCATTTTACTTTTTTTGCCCTCAATGCTCTTACCCAAATAACCTTCGATAAGCTCACGCATCTTTACTCCTTTGTAAAAAGAAATTAAAAAATCCATTTCATTATATTACAAAAGTCTTTAAGATAGATTAAATATTTACTTTTTTAAACTTTATACAAATATAAACTAACAAAGCTGTTATAAACATTATAAAACTTAAAATTTGTCCCATACTCATACCCCATAAAACAAAACCCATACCAAAATCAGGCTCGCGATAAAATTCACATATAAATCTTGCCAATGAATAAGCACCAGCATAAACAAGAATCAATTCCCCTTGAAAACTTTGCTTAAATCTTGCTAAATAAACTATAATAAAAACAACAATACCTTCTAAAAATGCTTCATAAAGTTGCGATGGATGACGCAATACTCCATCAACATAAATTCCCCAAGGCACATTTGTAATGCGACCAAAAAGCTCTTGATTTAAAAAATTTCCTATACGACCAAAAACATAAGCCAATGGAACACTTAAAGCAACCAAATCAAGAAAAATCCAAGGATTTGTTTTATATTTTTTACAAAACAATAAAGTAGCTATCAAAAATCCTATAATTGCTCCATGATAACTCATACCTCGAATACCTACAAATTCACCATTAATATAAGGATTAAAAATTTGCCAAGGATGAGTAATATAATACATAGTATTTGCATCATAAATCAAAATATATCCAAGCCTTGCACCTAAAATAACCCCTATTTCAACCCATATAAAATAACTATCCAAATGTTTTTCATTAATGTCTAGTTGAAATTTTCTTACAAAAAATTTAGCCAAAAGCAAAGCCAAAAGCAAAGCTATAACATACATAATGCCATACCAATGCACCTTTAAACCAAAGATGCTAAAAGCTATAACATTAAAATTTGAATAAATATGCTGCCAAAATTCCATATATCTTTCCTAATTTTCTTTTATAAAAATATAACAAAAAAACTTTAACTTGCTATAATTAACACAAACACATTAAATAAAGGTAAAAAATGAAAAAATATATTTTACTTGCTAGTAGTATGTTAATTTTAGCAGCTTGTGGGGGTACAAGTAGTAATTTTGTCAATGTTTCTATGCCAAATTTTAAACCCCAAGTTCCAACAAAGGTTGAACCTATTGATTCTGGAGTAAGCATTGCTCTTGAGCCTATTAATATAGAACAAAATAACAATTATTCTGATTATTTTGAAAATTCAGTGCTTAAAATTCGCATAGAAAAAGAAATTGATCTTTTAAAACAAAATTTAGAAGAGCAGATCAAAACCATCGCTCAACTAAAAGGCTATAAAATAGTTACTACTAATCCAGACTACACTCTTAAAAGTTCAATCAGTATTTATACAGAAGAAAAAAATGCACAAAAAACAAGCAATTTTATGAGTGGAGATTATGTAAAATCCAATTTAGGTATAAATTTTAAAGGTAAAATAGATTTTATAGATGCACACAATCCACAAAATTCAACCAATCTTTCAAGCAGCACCAAACTGGATTCTTTAGTTGCGCTTAACTATCCTATTAAAAATGATGATGGGGTTAATATGTTTAAAACTACTATCTCCACCGTACCAACTCAACTCAATAAAGGTTTGGAGCAACCTGCTTTTGAAATTGATAAAAGTTTTTTAGCTTTTTATAAAAATACATTAAATACACTTTATAACAATCTTCCAAAAGCAACAGACATAGGCAAAACTATACCTAATACAAACAGTAGTTTTAATAGTTTCGATGGCGATGCTACCTTTGAAGAAAGCTTACCTCAAACAAATTTTAATCAAAATAATACAATTGAAAACACACCTACGCAAAATATTCTTACAAATCCATCTTCAACAAATCAAAATAATCAAAGTAAAAATCAAGATGGGGTAGAAATATTTGAATGATAAAACTTGTGAGAAAATTAAATTTTCTCATACAAAAAAATAACTATCATTCTACTTTAAAATCAATGCTTGTTGCATTGCATTTTTTATCATCTCTCTTTTATCTTGTATTTCAAAAAAAAGCTCAAAAGCAAAAACCCCTTGCCATAAAAGCATATCAAGTCCATCTTTAATTTTTAAATGATACTCTTTACACAATCTATAAAAAGGTGTTTCTCTGCCATAAATTACCTCAAAAGCAAATTTAGCTTTAGGTAAAATTCTATCTAAAAGCTCCCTATCGCAAGGTAAATTTTCATCTTTTAATCCAGCAGAAGTTGAATTTATAACCAAATCAAAATCAAAATCTTGCAAGTCTTTATAAAGATAAGTTCGATAAGCTAAAAAATCTTTAAATCTTTCTTTGCTGCGATTAGCTATATACACTTCTATGCCTTTTTGTTTTAATGTATAAGCAAGTGCCAAAGCTGTACCTCCAGCACCTAAAATCAAAGCTTTTTTTATATTATCAAAATCCTTAATAGCTTCTAAAAAACCTAAAGCATCAGTATTATAAGCGTAAATTTTGTCTTCTTTTAAGCATAAAGTATTTGCAGAGCCAATATTTCTAGCAAAATCATCCTTCACATCAGCAATATCTAAAGCTTTTTCCTTAAAAGGCAAAGTAATATTAGCTCCACTAAGTCCTAATTTAAAAAAATCTTCTCTTAAACAGTTAGCATTTCTTAAATGATAGCGTGTATAAATACTATCAAGCCCTAAGGCTTTAATAGCATTATTATGCATTCTAGGCGATTTAGAGTGAGAAATAGGATCGCCTATAACTGCTAAAAATTTCATTTTAAAGTAAAAGAAAAAGCATCTTTTGCAATATCCTTACGGATTTTAGCAAGTTCTACTGCAATATTTGCCTTTTCAAATGGTCCTATTAAAACCTTAGTAATTTCTTTACCTCCAACTGTAGTTTTATAAAGTTTATAATCATAACCTTTTTGTTTTACAGAAGCAAGTTCTTTTGATTTTTGATCCAAATTACTTACTGAGAAAATTTGCACATAAATACCCGATGCTAAACCACTTGGATGTACAGGTTTAGCATCAACATTTTTAAATAAATCATTTGCATTTTGTTCTTTTTTAGGAGTTTGTTTTGTGCTTTCTTTTTCTTTTTTTACAGCTGTTTGTTTTTTTACTTCTTCTTTAGGTTTTGCAGTTTGTTTTACTTCTTGTTTGGGAGCACTTGCTTGCGGAGTGGTATTTTCTGAAGTAGTTGCTGTTGGTTCTGCTGGAACTTCTTGATCAGGCATAGCAAAATTTGTAGTATCATTGTTATTTGAACTAGAGGTTGTTGTATTTTGAGTTGTATTTTGTTCATCTTGAAATTGTTTTCTTAATGCCTCAAATTGATCTTCTGCTGAAGTATTATCTGTAATTGGCATACTTTCAAAAGAAGTATCATTGTTATTGTCTTGAGTTGCTATAGGTTCACTTGGTAATACACTTTGATTTTGCGTATTTTCATCACCACTACCATTAATAAGTTTCATAACTATCATGATAGCTAAAAACAAAATAACTAAAGCAATAACTCGTAAAAGAATTTTTTTTACTTTTTCACTTTTATTACTTTTTTCTAAAATAATATCATCAAATTCATTTTTTTGATTTTCCATAATTTGTCCTTTCTTACATGTGCTTAGACCAAGAACTTCCTCGTTCTTTTTGATAAACCTCATAAGGCAATATTAAAATATTAAATTCTCTAGGTACATCCATACTAGGAAACACCTTCCATTCTACTGGCATTTTACTTGCAAACATCATTGAAAGTTTAGACGCTAAAGAATAACCTTCGTTTAACGCCGTGTGTCCTTTGTGAATATAAAGATGTAAATGTCCTGGAGTTTTAGTCTTATAGGCTGTGAAATTTATAAAACCTTCTTCTCTTAAAATAAGTTGTGCACGGTGATAAAATCTTTCAGCATTAAAACCATTATAATCAAAGACAATATTTTCTACTTTATTATCTTTTGTTATTAAATCATGAGCGACAACAATTTTTTTAGCAGCGTGTTCTCTCATGACATTTAAATTTAAAGGAGCATCAACTCTTTCAAATTTATCAAAAAATAAGCGACCTCTATGTGTAGTTTTATTTACAATTTTATCGCGTCTTATATAATAATGATCGCCAATTATTTTAATTAGCGACATATCCATTGGTGAAATCAAAACATAGCCCTTTCATAAATAATAAAATTACTTGCAAGTTTTTTTAATTCTTGTTTAATATTCTCTTGTAATTTTTCATTATTAATATCATCTAAAATATCTGCAATATAATTTGACACAGTTTCCATTTCTTTTTCTTTAAAACCTCTGGCAGTAAGGGCTGGAGTTCCGAGTCTTAATCCACTTGTGATAAAAGGACTTCTAATCTCTCCTGGAACGGTATTTTTATTTGCAGTAATACCTGCATTTCCAAGAGCTAAATCTGCATCTTTTCCACTAAATTCACGATCTAAAAAACTCATTAAAACAAGGTGATTATCTGTTCCATCGCTAACAAGTTTAAATTTTCTATCCATTAAAACATTAGCTAAAACCTGAGCATTGGTTCTTACTTGTTTTGCATAAACTTTCCACTCATCGCTAAGATTAAATTTAAATCCTACTGCTTTTGCAGCAATTACATGCATCAAAGGACCACCTTGAATACCTGGAAAAATCGCAGAATTAATTTTTTTAGCAAGCTCTTCATCATTTGCCATAATAATACCACCTCTTGGACCACGCAAAGTTTTATGTGTAGTTGAGCTCACTACATGAGCGTGCGGAAAAGGACTTGGATGTTCGCCTGCTACAACAAGGCCTGCAATATGAGCTATGTCAGCAAAAAGATAAGCACCTATTTCATCGGCAATTTCTCTAAATTTAGCAAAATCAATCACTCTTGCATAAGCACTAGCTCCACAAACTATAAGTTTTGGCTTTTCTTTTTTAGCAATTTCTCTTACTTTTTCATAATCAATTCTTCCATCAAGTTCTACACCGTAAAAACAACTTTCGTACATTTTACCTGAAGAACTTACTTTTGCGCCATGAGTTAAATGTCCACCATGACTTAAATCCATTCCTAAAATTTTATCACCTGGATTAATCAAAGCCGCATAAACACCTTGATTAGCTTGAGAACCCGAATTAGGCTGAACATTAGCAAATTTACAATTAAAAAGTTTTTTACATCTTTCAATGGCTAGAGTTTCAATCTCATCAACAAATTCACAACCACCATAATATCTTTTACCCGGATAACCTTCTGCGTATTTGTTCGTCAAGATACTTCCCATAACTTCCATTACTTCAGGTAAAGTGAAATTTTCACTCGCTATCATTTCAAGACCTTCGCATTGACGCTCTAACTCTTTGTTTGTTAAATCAAAAATTTCTTTATCAAACATTTCTAAACTCATTCTTTCTCCTTTAGTTCTGATTTTAATGGACGCATTGCAGGAAACAATATCACATCACGAATGGATTTTTTATTTGTCAAAAGCATAACAAGTCTATCTATACCTATGCCCTGCCCTGCCGTTGGAGGCATTCCATAACCCAAAGCATTTACAAAATCTTCATCCATTTCACAAGCCTCTTCATCGCCTGCATTTTTAGCTTCAATTTGTTTTAAAAATCTCTCATATTGATCAAGAGGATCATTAAGCTCATTAAAACCATTTGCCAATTCTCTTCCGCAAATAAACAACTCAAATCTCTCAGCAATCTGAGAATCCTCATCGCTACGTCTTGATAAAGGACTTATGGAAATAGGAAAATCAATCACAAAAGTAGGATTGATCAATTTTTCTTCCACATAATTGTCAAAAAGTTCAGCTTGCAAATGTCCAAGTTCAAGCTTTTCATTCGCTTCAAAACCATCTGCTTTTAATTTAGTAAGAATTTTTTCCTTATCTTCGATTAAATCCCTATCTAAACCACCATACTTACAAAGTGCGTCTTTATAGGTTATTCTTTCAAAAGGTTTGGAAAAATTTATCATTTTTCCATCAAATTCTATTGTTTTTCCTAAATTAAGTTTATCCAAAAGTAAAGCAAAAAGTTCTTCGGTTAAATCCATTAAATCTTTATAATTATGATAGGCCCAATAAAATTCTATAGTTGTAAATTCGGGATTATGAGTTAAATCCATACCTTCGTTTCTAAAACAACGATTGATTTCAAAAACCGCCTCAAAACCACCTACTATAAGTCTTTTAAGATAAAGTTCTGGAGCAATTCTTAAAAATCTTTCTACGCCTAAAGAATTATGAAAAGTTACAAAAGGCTTAGCGTTTGCTCCACCTGCAATCGGATGCATCATAGGAGTTTCTACTTCTAAAAAGCCTTTATTTTCAAAAAAATGACGGATTAAACTCACCACTTTAGAACGCACTAAAAAATCTTTTCTAACTTCGACATTCATTATCATATCAACATAACGTTTACGATATCTTTGCTCAATATCTGTTAATCCATGATATTTTTCAGGTAAAGGAACAATAGCTTTTGTAGCGAGTTTTACTTCGCTTGCATGCAAACTAAATTCACCTGTTTTAGTTACAAAAGGAAAACCTTTAACCAAAACAATATCACCCACCTCTAAATTCTTTTTTAAAATCGTATAAAGCTCTTCGCCTACGCTATCTTTACTAAAATAAATTTGTAAATTTGTATCCTCATCTTCAATGTTTGCAAAAATTGATTTCCCAGCTATACGCAAAAGTTTCAAACGTCCTGCAACAACAGCATTGACACTTTCATCTCTTTTTTCAACTTGCTCTAAAATATAAGAAAATTTATCCTTAAAAGTCTTTAAAGACATTTCCTTTTCTAAAAAATGAGGATAAGGATTAATCCCTAATTTTTTTAACTCTTTAGCTTTTTCTATTCTTTGCTGCTCTAAAATATTATCAAACATTTATATTTTTACCTTTGCTTTTTGATTATTACAATCACCACAAACACCATAAAGCTGCATCAAATGCCCTGTAAGTTTAAAACCATGTTCTTTTGCAATCAAGGCTTGCTGTCTTTCTATAATAGGATTTTCAAACTCTATAATTTTTCCGCAATTTTTACATATCATATGATCATGGTGAGGTTTATTAGCAAGCTCATATTTTTTACCTGCTGAACCAAAAGAAATGGAAGTTACCATTTCTGCTTCTTCAAGTAAATTTAAAGTACGATAAACAGTTGCAATTCCTACATTTAAATCAGGTTCAGCTTGTTTGATTTCCATATATAAACTTTCGGGTGTGTAATGAGTATCACTGTGATAAAGAGTTTTTAAAAGTACTTCTCTTTGCTTGGTATATTTAAGTCCGCCTTGTCTTAATATTTTTTTAAATCTCTCAAGTAAAACATCATATTCCACATTTTCTATCAGCATATCACTCCCCTTTTTGAGTATTGTTTAAATCACTTACAATATCTTGCAACTTTTCACTAGCATGATCTAGACTATTTTCTGTTAAAGGTTGATTCATAATAAAAGATCCCGTTTCTTTAAGTAAATTTAAAGTATAGCTATTTTTAGCAAAATTATCTAATTTATCATTTAAAAAATCAATTCTTGCCACACAAAAAACTAAAATTGCAAAAATTAAAAAGATTTTTGCTCCACCAAATATAAAGCCACCAATACGATCTAAAAAACCTAGGCCACTTAATTTAATCAACCTAGAAAGAAAATTACCCACCAATAAACAAACTATCCAAAAAATAATTAATATGGCTAAAAATCCAGCAAATCCAGCTAAGCTTTGATTTTCTATCTTATAAAAAGTACTTTGTATAAATTCAGCTGCTTGAGTTGCATATTTTGAAGCAATAAAAACACCACCAATAATACCCAAAAGTCCAAAAATTTCTTTTATCAAACCATTGATAATACCCTTAAGCCCTAAAAGCAAGGTAAATCCTAAAATAAAAGCATCAAACCAATAAAAATTCATTTCAATCACTCTCTGATTTTTTTTGTTTTAAATTTATTCTACAAATAAGCACTAAATGCTAAGTTAATCATTCTATGATTTTAGGAACAACAAAAAAATGTTCTTGTTTTTTTGGAGCACAATCTAAAACCTCATCAATAACATTGCTATTTCTTATCTCATCAATCCTCAAAGGAGCTCCACCTTTTATAGTACTCACAGTAATCTCTTGGGAATCTAAATCAAGTTCGTTTAATTTTTCAACAAAATTCACAATTTCACTTAACTGTGCAATAGTTTCATTTCTGTTTTTTGTTATTTGTAAAGCACTTAATTTTTCAAGCTTGCTTAATAATTTCTCATCTATTTGCATTTCTTAAACCTTAATAAAAAAGTTAAAATTTTGAAAATTATATCATAAAAAGCTTTAAATTGTTTAGGATATTTTGCAATTTATATGATACAATATCATAATTTTTCTATACAAAAATAAAAATATTTTTTCAAGGATAAATTTTGGGACTAAAAGATAATTTAAAAGCTGTTAAAAATGAACTTAACACAGAAGAACGATTTATAGAAAATTTTATCAAAGGAGAGAGATTTATACGCAAGTATAAATTTTATATATCTGCTGTTGTGATAATTTTAGTTGCTTGGTTTGCTGGAAATTTTATAATCTCAAAAATAAACGATTATAAAACAAAAGAAGCAAATGAAATTTATGCCAATCTAATACAAGATCCTAGCAATAAAAATCTTTTAGAACAACTTAAAAATAAAAATACTAATCTTTACACTATCTTTTTACTAAAAGAAAATATTAATGATCTTAATAATACAGCCTTTCAAAATGAACTAAAACAAATTTATAATAATGCTCAAACAAACACTTTACTTAAAAATATTATTGCATTATCTTTAGGAGATAAATCAATATTTTTAAAAAATTATGATAAATTATTAGAAGCTTACAAACTTTTAGAGCAAAATAAAATCGAAGAAGCTAATGTTTTACTTTCTCGGATAAAAGAAAATTCAAGTTTAAATCAAATAGCTAAAAACCTCAAACATTATCAAGGCATTACACAATGAAAAAAATATTTTTAACACTATTTTGTTTAATATTTCTATGTGCTTGTGGCACCAAAAGACAATATTTTGAACCAAAACAAACCGATGGAGATTTAAGTCATAATAGCAATTTAAAAAGTAAAATCGTTGATTGGAATCTAGTTTCTGCAAAACTTAGCAATAATACAGCTATCTTAAAAAATAATATCTCCATAGACAAGTTTAAACTTCCTAAAAATTATATGCTTCTAGCTTATCAAGATGGGGAATATTTTACTGCAGATAATAATGGAAATTTAAAAATTTTTGACAATTCTTATAATGAAATTTATAATTTTCAATTTGACGCTAGTGTTGTAGGAGTAGCTTCTAATGGAGATGATTTAGCCCTTGTACTTGCAAACAATACTATAGTTCTTGCAAATCGTTCTTTGGGTATTAAATTTAGTCAAACCCTAACCTCAGCTCCAGCTCAAGACAGTCGTACCGCTAATCCTATATTTTTAGACAATATCATCGTATATCCAACGCTAGATGGCAAAATTTTAATTCTTTCAAGAAACAATCTTCAAGTCATTAAAGATGTGGTTATTTCAGCAGAAAATTTTTTCAACAATGTAATCCATCTAAGTGTAATCGGAGATAAACTTATAGCAGCAACAGCTAAAAAAATCATTGTTGTAAGCCCTGCTAGAACTCTTTATCTTGACGCTGACATAAAAGATGTTGCACTTAGTGATGATGGTATTTTTATACTAGAAAAAGATGGCACTATTATTAAAACTGATTATAACTTAAGAAAAATTGCAGAAAAAAAATTTGAATTTGCTATTTTTGTAAAAAGCAATATATACAATAATTATTTATACATTTTTGAAAAAACAGGCTATCTTATCAAAATGAATCTAAATTTAGATAATACACAAGTATTTAAACTTTCAGAAGCTGTTGATAAAATTTCTTTCATGGGGAATGGTAAATTTTACTACGGAGATAAAATTTTAGATTTGCTATGATAAAAATTTTAGAACAAACAATAAAGTCTTTAAAATTAAATTTAAAGCCCTATGACTTAAGTATGTTGACTAGAAAAAAAAGTTATATTTGTGCTAAAGATCAAAATAACATTCTTTTTATGTATACAGGAAAAACAAAATTTTTAATGAAAGATGCCTTATTTTTAGAAAATCTAGCACAGCAAATTAACATAAATAACAAATATTTTTTTAGTATGGCTTCTCTTTGCTCTAAAGCAAAAAATCATCTAGAAATGAAAGGATTTAATATCTATGTTGCTCTGTGATATTGGGAATTCAAATGCTAATTTCCTAGATGATAACAAATATTTTACTCTTAGTATAGATCAGTTTTTAGAATTTAAAAATGAACAAAAAATTTTTTATATCAATGTCAATGAACATCTCAAAGAACATTTAAAAAATCAAAAAAAATTTATCAATCTTGAACCTTATTTTTTATTTGATACAATTTATCAAGGATTAGGAATCGATCGCATAGCAGCTTGTTATACTATTGAAGATGGAGTTGTTGTAGATGCAGGTAGTGCTATTACAATTGATATTATTTCTAATTCTATACATCTTGGTGGTTTTATCTTGCCAGGTATTGCAAATTATAAAAAAATTTATAGCCATATTTCACCACGATTAAAAAGTGAATTTAACACTCAAGTTAGTCTTGATGCATTCCCACAAAAAACCATGGATGCTTTAAGTTATGGTGTTTTTAAAGGAATTTACCTACTGATAAAAGATACCGCTCAAAATAAAAAGCTTTATTTCACTGGTGGAGATGGGCAATTTTTAGCAAATTATTTCGATCACGCAATTTATGATAAACTTTTAATCTTTCGAGGAATGAAAAAGATTATAAAAGAAAATCCCAATTTACTTTATTAAAAATGTTACAAAAATTCTCATTGATATCAAACCTTAATGAAATTTAACTTTTTGTAAAACAAATTCAATTAAACTTCTATTTAGAAAAAAGTTTATTAAAATAAAAAAAGGAAAAACAATGAGCCAACAAGAATTTGATGTGCTTGTCATCGGAGCTGGAATTTCAGGAGCAGCATTATTTTACGAGCTTGCAAGATATACAAATATTAAAAATATTGCTTTGATAGAAAAATATAATACAGCTGCAACATTAAATTCTAAGGGAACGAGTAATTCTCAAACCATTCATTGTGGAGATATTGAAACCAATTATACTTTAGAAAAAGCGCGAAAAGTAAAAAGAACAGCTGATATGATAGTTAAATATGGACTCATGCAAAATGCGCAAAATAATTTCATGTTTTCTCATCAAAAAATGGCTCTAGCTGTTGGAGATATAGAATGTGATTATATGAAAAAACGCTATGAAGAATTTAAAGAACTTTATCCTTATATAAAATTTTTCGATAAAGCAAAAATCAAACAAATTGAACCCAAGGTTGTTTTAGGAGAAGATTGCAATCAAGATAGACCTGAAAATATCTGCGCCATGGGTGTTGAAAGCGGCGAGGTTTTTACAACTGTAGATTTTGGGAAAATGAGTATAAATCTAATAGAACAAGCCCAAAAACAAAATAAAAATACTTTCGTTGCCTTTAATCAAGAAATTATTCACATAGAAAAAAAGGATGATATTTTTATATTAAAAACCTCAAATCATCAAGAATACCATGCCAAAAGCGTAGTTGTCAATGCTGGAGCGCACTCTTTATATTTAGCACATAAAATGAACTTAGGTATGGATAAGTCTTGTTGGCCTGTTGCAGGAAGTTTTTATTTAACCAAACAAAAACTTTTAAATGGCAAGGTTTATATGGTGCAAAATCCTAAACTTCCATTTGCAGCTCTTCATGGAGATCCTGATTTACTTGCTAATATGAACACTCGCTTTGGACCTACTGCACTTGTTATTCCAAAACTAGAACGTTATCATGGTCTAAAATCAGTTCCAGAATTTTTTGAAGCACTAAAACTTGATAAAACTGTTTTAAAAGTAACTTTTAATATGTTTAAAGATGCAACAATTAGAAATTACATCTTTTATAATTATCTTTTTGAACTACCTTTTATTGATAAAAGCTTATTTGTTAAAGATGCCAAAAAAATAGTCCCAAGTCTTAAAGCAAGCGATATTTATTATGCAAAAGGTTTTGGAGGCGTAAGACCACAAGTTATTGATAAAACTAAAGGAGAATTAATGCTAGGTGAAGCAAGCATCACAGAAACCCCTGGTATTATTTTCAATATGACTCCAAGTCCTGGAGCAACAAGTTGTCTAGGAAATGCTGAAAGAGATGCAAAGCTTGTATGTAATTACCTAGGAATGGAATTTAACGAAGATAAATTTTCTTCAGAATTATTGTAATCATTTTGTTTCTATTTTTAGCTACAATAATTTCAAAAGGAGTTTACCATGCTTAAAAAAACAAAAATTGTAGCCACAGTAGGTCCAGCAAGTGAAAAGGAAGAAATTCTACGCCAAATGATTATCAATGGTGTAAATGTTTTCCGTTTAAACTTTTCTCATGGAACACATGAGTATCATAAAAAAAACTTAGATACCATAAGAAGAGTAGCTAAAGAATTGCATACTCGTATTGGAATTTTACAAGACATTAGTGGTCCTAAAATTCGTACAGGTGAACTTAAAGAACCATTTGAATTAAAAAAGGGTGATAGACTTGATTTTTATCGTGAAACAATTTTAGGGGAGAAGATTGCTCAAAATCATTATAAAATCAGTATCAATCAAAAATCCATTTTAGATATGTTAAAAATTGATGAATATATTTATCTGTATGATGGATCAATTCGTGCTAAAGTACTAAATATAGATAATCAAAAAATTGAAACCATTATAGAAAATGATGGTTTTTTAAACTCAAATAAAGGTATTAATTTTCCGAATACTAAAATCAATATTGATGTTATTACACAAAAAGATAAAAATGATTTACTTTGGGGTATAAAAAATGAAGTAGATTTTTTAGCAATATCTTTCGTGCAAAATGCGCACGATATTGATGAAGTTCGTGAAATTTTAGCACAAAATAACGCAAAAATATCTATTTTTGCAAAAATTGAAAAATTTGATGCAGTAGAAAATATTGATGAGATTATTAAATCTAGCGATGGTATAATGGTTGCAAGAGGAGACTTAGGTATTGAAGTACCTTATTATAAAGTTCCTAATATCCAAAAAGAAATTATACAAAAAGCAAACAATGCCTCTAAGCCTGTTATTACTGCGACTCAGATGCTTTTTTCATTAGCCAAAAGCAAAACCGCCACAAGAGCTGAAATTTCAGATGTTGCAAATGCTGTTTTAGATGGAACAGATGCAGTAATGCTAAGTGAAGAAAGCGCCGTTGGTATAGATCCTGCAAACGCTGTTGATATAATGTGCCAAACTATAATAGAAACAGAAAAACGCTATCCATATAACAAATTTAATGATTTTAATGATTTAGACAATACAGATAAAATCATGCGTTCTTCAGCTCATCTTGCAACAGATCTTAACTCTGATGCTATTTTTTCTTTAACAAGTAGCGGAAAATCTGCTATTAAGATTGCAAGATATCGCCCAAATATAGAAATCATAGCAGTAGGGCATTCTGAAAAAACCTTAAACTCTTTAAGTATAGTTTGGGGAGTTAATCCTGCGATTTTGGTTAACAAGAGTAATGAACTTACAGAATTATTAAAAGACTCTGTAAGATCAAGTGTTGAAAAAGGTTTTATGGATGAAGACAAATGCTATCTTCTAACTGCAGGCTTTCCAACAGGAGTAGAAGGTACTAGCAATCTTATCCGCATTCTCAATAAAGAGCAAATTGCTTATTATCTACAATAAAACATTAAATTCCTTTGAAAATAAGGAATTTAATGTTCTTATAAATTTTTTAAGTCAAAAGTCGATATAAATTAAAGCCTCACACAAAGGAGCAAATATGCAAGTGAATACTTTTTCAAATATCGCTAGCATGGCACAAACACAAGTTAGCAATAAGAAGGCAGATGATGCTAAGGAAAACACAAAAGACAAAAATGTTCAAAGTGCTAATTCTAGCAAGGATGTAGATAAAAATACCCTTGAAAAATTAAATGCACTTGGTGGAAAGGGCATTACACAAATTTACCTAGTTCAATTTCAACAGCAAACAATGAATGCTGTAATAGGTTCGAGCAATGCCCAAACTGGACTAGATAGTCTTTTAAATGGTGCCAATTTAGATACTGCGAAATCTATACTTACAAATATTGATTTTGCATCCTTAGGCTACAGTGGCAAAAATCCACTTGATATGAATACAGATGAACTTCAACAACTTGTAAGTGAAAATGGTTTTTTTGGAGTGGAAAATACAGCCAATCGCATCGCGGATTTTGTTATTAAAGGCGGTGGCGACGATGTTGAAAAATTGAAAAAAGGTCTTGAAGGTATGAAAAAAGGATTTGAGCAAGCAGAAAAAATGTGGGGCGGAGAACTTCCTCAAATCAGTCAAAATACAATAGATGCGGCACTTAAAAAAGTTAGCGATCGCATTGATGAACTAGGCGGAAAAACTCTAGATCTTCAAGCTTAACTAAAAATGCTTAGAAATTTCTAAGCATTTTTAGTTGTTATTAATATCAAAAGTAAAAAATTCACTCTTAAAATTATTAGGTAAAGTTTTATACTGAGATATCGCAGCTTCATAGTTCTTTACTTCTTGATACAACATACCAAGAGCTGCTTTACTCTCTTTGTTATTTTTATCTGTAAGTTTAGAAAGCTGCAAAAGCGCTATAGCTGAATTTGGATTATTTGCACCTACGGCTGCTACGGCTGCTAAAAATAAAGTTTTAGTATCTTTAGCTCCATAATCATCAATCAAAGAATTATAAAGCGCATAAGCCTCCTCGTATTGCTGTGCAAAAATATCCAAATAAGCTAAAGTTTGTAAAATACCCTCATCTTTTGCTCCTGAAACATTAATCAACTCTTTAAATTTCTGTCTTTCTAAATTTAAAAGCCCTGCAATATGCATTAAATTAACATAAAATTCCCTAGCTATATTTGGCCCACCAAAAACACTACGATAATCAAGTTTTAAATTTTTAAAATGAATTTGAGCATTTTGAGCATATTCTTTAATATTTAAATTTGAATTTAAAGAATTAAAATACAAGATATTTGTCAAAATATCTTCAGGCAACTCTGAACGCAATTTAGCAATTTTCACATCTACTTGATTATTAAGGTTATTATTTTTAGCAACAATAGCTTCAAAAATCAAACTCAAAGGCGTGTCTTTTTTTGTTTCATCTAAATAAGGAAGCATAGAAATATAATTATTATTAACTAAAAACAACATACTTTTTTGCATATTAGCTTTAAAATTAGAATCAGCAGCTATATTATCAAGAATTTCATTGTAAAGTTTAGTTGTATCAATATCAATTAATTTTGCACAAAACATAGCAAAAGCACCTGCTAAGTAATTTTTAGGATTAAGATGATATGAACTTGAAAAATGCTTATAAGCAAGTTCATAATTTTGCATTTGGGCATAGGTTAAAGCCAAATTATAATGTAAAATACTATGTTCTGGATAATCCTTGATAAGTTTTTGAAATTCTTGGTTAGCAAGGCGTAACTTCTGATTTAATGCATAGTTAATAATATTGGCAATTTTTACATTGGTAGATGAAAGAGCTTTGCTTGCATTAAGATAAATTCCCGCATCAGTACTATCATCTACGAAATCTGTAACATTAGCTTTTTTAATATACAAAGCAGCCTGCTTACTATCAAACACTTGATAAGGTGCAAAATAAAAAAGTAAATCGAATTGATCTTTTTGTTTTTTTAACAAATCTTTTGAAAAAGAATTTTGAGCAACTGCTATATTAAAAAGATCCTTATTTAAACGAACTTGAATTTTATAAGTATCTAAAATCTTATATCTATCTTTATCATTATCATAAGAATTTTGCAAGCGTGCTAACATATCTTGATAATTTCCTGTTTTAATATCAACCAATGTTAAAGCCGCTAAACTTTGATTAAAATCTCTTTCAATTTTCATCGCTGTACTTAAAGCGACTTTAGCTTTAGCATATTCTCCTATTCTAGCGTATAAAAGACCTAAAGATAAACTAGATTCAAAATTGCCTTGAGAATTTAATTGCTGTATAGCCTTGGAATCAAAGTCCATTTTTGCATAAATTTTAGCAGACAAATACTTTGCAACATCAGAATACGGCTCCACATCTGTTCTTTGTAACATTTGTAAAGCCTCAGGGTAATATCCTTTGTAATAATTAATCAAGCTTAAATAATAATCATATAATTTTGATTTTCCTTCTTTTGGAAGATACACTTGAGCTAAATCAATATAATATCTAAATTTTTCCTTATCATTAAGCTTTAAAGCACAAACAGCAGCATTGATAGCAGCTACACTTTGATTTTCTCCATTGGCTATAGCTTTCTTGAAGCTTTCAAAAGCTTCTTGGAATTTATTCTCATTCATTTGAGAAACGCCTAAATTATAATTAGATAAAGATTCGTTATATACGGCAACTTGCTCATAAACTTTTAAAGCCTGTTCAACTTCACCCTTTAAATATAAAGCATTTGCTTTTTGGATCATACCATCAATTCTTTGCATATCATTGTATTTATATGATTCATCAGGCATAACAACAGGTTGTTCTAAAGGCTTAGAAGCTATAATATCTGGTTTAATTTTTCCTTCACTAAAAATTAAATAAAAAAGTGTAAAAACTAAAATACAAATAATCCCCAAAGATAAACCCACAAGAGACATAAACTTACGATCTTTATACCAAGGCGTAGGCTCTTGACTTTCAACTTCTTCAAAAGTTGATACATCTTCAGGCGCACTTTCTCTTGTAAATTTAAAACCACTATCACTATTTTCTTGAGGTAATTCTTCTGGCAATGATGCAAATTCTTCATCTTCTGGAGCTTGCCCCTCTTGCCCTTTAAATCCCTCTAAACTCTCATCAAGTCTTGGTTGATTTAAGCCATCTTCGGGTTTTTCTAGTATTATATCTTCTTGTTCAGCCATCTATACTCTTTAAAAATATTTTTTCAAAGCATCAGGAATATGAATTTTTCCTTCTTTATCTTGATAATTTTCCATAATCGCTACCAAGGTTCTTCCTACTGCCAAAGATGAGCCATTAAGAGTGTGAACGAGTTCATTTTTTCCTTGTTCATTTTTATAGCGAATTTTAGCACGTCTTGCTTGAAAATCACGACAATTTGAAACCGAGCTGATCTCACGATATTTATTTTGTCCTGGAAGCCACACTTCAAGATCCACAGTTTTTGCTGCACTAAAACCCAAATCTCCAGTGCAAAGCATCAAATGTCTATGCGCTAAACCTAAAGAACTCAGCAAATCACTTGCACACTCAAGCATTTCATTAAACACGCTATCACTTTGCTCAGGTTTAGTAATACTTACAAGCTCTACTTTTTCAAACTGGTGTTGTCTTATAATACCTCTTGTATCACGCCCTGCACTGCCTGCTTCTTTTCTAAAACAAGCGCTATAACAAGTCATTTTTATCGGTAAAGTTTCACTCGCTAAAATTTCTCCACTATAAAGATTGGTTACTGGAATTTCAGAAGTTGAGATCAAATACAAATCCTCATCATCTACCTTATACATATCTTCTTTAAATTTTGGCAACTGACCTGTCCCAAACATAGTAGCACCATTTACCAAAAAAGGCACATTAACAAATTCAAATCCACGACTTCTATTAAAATCTATCATATAATTTACCAAAGCGCGGCTTAATAAAGCTCCTTCGTTTTTAAGCACACAAAAACGACTTTGTGAAATTTTTACCCCACGCACAAAATCAAGCCAATTTAAACTCTCACCTAATTCAAAATGTTCTTTTGGAGTAAAATCAAAGCTAGGTGGATTTAAAACTTTTTTAAGCTCCACATTTTCATCTTCGTCTTCACCCACAGGCACACACTCATCAGGGATATTTGGGATGGCATGAGCAATTTCTTCAAGCTCATTTTCTAAAGCATTTACTTTAGTGCTTTGCTCATTAATTTTGCTTTTATTTTCGCTTAATTTTGCTTTTAAACTTTCTTTATCTTCGGCTGTAGCAAGCTCTTTACTGAATTTATTTTGAAAAGCTTGAAATTCTTCTAAAGCTGTTTTTTCTTTTTTTAAACTTGCAAAAAGTTCAGCAAGTTTTTTTAAGATATTTTCATCAACTTTTTTATTTTTCAACTTTTTAGCCACTTCATCAAAATTATTTTGCAAATTTTTTAAATCTAGCATTTTCTACTCCTTAAAGTCCGATTTTTTCATAAATTTTTTGCATTTTTTCTTGGGCGATTTTTCTTGCTTTAGTCGCACCAAAATCCAAAATTTCTTTCAAATGCGAAGGCTTTTCTAAAAGCTCATTGTATTTTTCTCTTGCTTCTTTAAAATAAGCATTTACAAGCTCGTTTAAATACATTTTAAAATGTCCATAACCCTCACCACCTTTTTCATAGCGTATTTGTAATTCTTTTTGCCCTAATTCATCTAAAAAAAGCTTTGCGATTTTAAAAACATTGCAGCTTTTAAAATCTTTTGGATCTTCTAAAGCGGTACTATCGGTTACTATGGAAGAAATTTGTTTTTTTAAGGTTTTTTCACTGCTAAAAATATCTATAGTATTTTGATAAGATTTACTCATTTTTGCTCCATCAGTACCCACAACTACAGCTACTTCTTCATTCACTCTTGCTTCTGGAAGGGTAAAAATTTCTCCCCATTCATTATTAACTTTTAAAGCAATATCACGTGCGATTTCAACATGTTGGATTTGATCTTTTCCCACAGGGACAATTTGCGTATCAAAAAGCAAAATATCTGCTGCCATTAAAACAGGATAAGAAAAAAGTCCGTGTGAAGCACTAAGCCCCTTAGCAACTTTATCCTTATAACTATGCGCACGCTCTAATAAACCCATAGGAGTAAATTGCGATAAAATCCAATAAAGCTCCATAACTTCCTTAACATCACTTTGCAACCAAAAAACGCTCTTTTGCGGATCTATACCAAGGCTTAAAAAAGCCGCAGCAGCTTTTAAGGAATTTTGTTTAAGTTTTTCTCCATCTTGAGAAGAAGTCATGGCATGATAATTAGCAATAAACATAAACATTTGGCTTTTTTCTTGTGCATCTACCATTTGCTTAATCGCACCAAAATAATTACCTATATGCAAATCGCCACTTGGCTGAAGGCCTGTTAATACTCTCATTTTACCACCTTTTTAATCTCGCTTAAAAGCTCATCTATATTTTTATTTTCTATATTTAAAATAAAATTTGCCTTTAGTTCATACTTGCTTAAACGCTCATTATATAATTTTTTTGCTTTAATTTCATCATAAAATAAAGGTCTTTTAGAAATTTCATCTTTGTCTAAACGCTTTTTTAAATATTCAAAACTTGCTTTTAAATAAATACAAAAACCTACTTTTTCTAAATTTGAAACATTAACAAAACCCCCGCCTGTAGCAATACAAGTTTTCTCACAAGAACTAAAAAAATCAGCCATTTTTTGCTCTTGTTCTCTAAAAAAAATCTCGCCTTTTTGTGCGAAAATTTCACTGATTTTTTGATTAAATTTTTGTTCTATTAAAAAATCACTATCTAAAAAAACAAGATCTAAATCCTTAGCCAAAGCTCTTGCTAAAGTGCTTTTTCCAGAACCCATAAATCCTATAAAAACGATATTTTTAGCTTTCATCATTTTCTTTACTGCCCTTTTTACGCGAAGCAATCACTAAAGGCACACCTTCGAAATTAAATTCTTTTCTGATTTGATTTTGTAAATAACGCTTATAGCTAAAATGCAAGGCCTTAGGACGATTCATAATAAGTGCAATTTTTGGCGGTGCTAAGTCATATTGTACTGCATAATAAATTTTAACCAATTTCCCATAATCATGCGGCAAAGGATGTGCTCTTGTGGCATTTTCTATCAAAGTATTAAGCTTAGAAGTTTGGATTTTTTGAGTGAAATTTTCAAAAATTTGCAAAATTTTATCGAGTAAAACATGCACCCTTTTTCCACTTAAAGCTGATACACTAATCACAGGTGCGTAAGCTAGAAATTTAAAACGATCAAGACGCAATTCTTTTACAGTCTTATCAAAATCCATCTCACTTTTATCCCATTTATTTAAAACAATAATCACACCCAAATAATGCTTAGCCACAAGCCCAGCAATGCGTTCATCAAGCTCGTTAAAGCCCTCATGCGCATCTAAAACCAAAAGTGCTATTTGAGAATGAGATAAAATTTTTTCCGTGCGATTTAGGGCAAAGCGTTCGAGTCCTTGAATTTTACCCCTTTTTCTAATACCTGCAGTATCAACAAATTCTATCACTTTATCTTTATGAACTACACTTTCATTAACAGGATCTATAGTAGTTCCTGCGATAGAACTTACAACACTGCGTTCTTGTTTAACCAAAGCATTTAAAAGACTTGATTTTCCAACATTTACACGCCCTACAATACCCACTCTGATATGATTTTGATCGACTTCTTTAAATTGAAATTCTTTTCCTTCTTCATAATGCTCTAAAAAATCTTCTAAATTTTCTTCTTCATCGGGGATTAAAAACTCTTCATGTAAAAATTTTTCAAGCCATTCATAAAGTTCATCTAAGCCTACATTATGGGTTACTGAAAGATTAAAGATTTCCTTTACGCCAAAATTTGCAAACTCCCAAGCCCTTTCTTCATCTTTTTTATTATCTACTTTATTAATCACTAAGGCTATAGGTTTTCCAAGTTTTTTTAAAGAATAAAAAAACTGTCTATCCTCATCATCAGGCGCTAATTTTCCATCAACTAGATAAAGTATGATATCGCTTTCTTTGGCTACTTTTAAAGTGTTTTTTTTCACATTTTTAAAAAGTTCATCACTTTCATCAAGCCCTCCACTATCAATAAGCATGGCTTTTTTTGAATGAATATGAATTTCTGTTTTATTTGTATCTCTAGTTGTACCTGAAATATCACTTGTAATAGCTATTCTTTGTCTTGCCATTCTATTAAAAAGACTTGATTTACCAACATTTGGCTTACCTATAAGTATGATGCTTTGCATTTTTTTCCTAGAAAATTATATTTTTAAAATTATATAAAATTTGGCTTAATATTAAGCAAAAAAAGACTAGAATTAACCCAGATTTTAGTCAAGGAAAAAAAATGCTAAAAGTAATCAAGCATAATTTAGGAATTTATTTCATGATTTTAGCATGTTTGGACTTTGCACTTATGGGAGCTTGTGCAAAAATTCTTAGCAAGGAAATGAGTTCTATAGAAATTATGTTTTTTAGAAATATTATAGGAATTTTTTTCATAGTCTATCTTTTAAAACGATCTAAGGCACATAAAGAAGGGGGACATTTTTGGCTCTTGGTATTTCGTGGAGTAGTAGGCACGCTTTCACTATATATGTTTTTCTATAATGTTTCAAATATTACACTAGGTGGAGCTTTTGCTTTTCAAAAAACCGCTCCTATTTTTATTACTTTAATAGCTTTTGTTGTTTTTAAAGAAAATATTGGCATCAAAGGCTGGATAGGAATTTTAATAGCATTTGGTGGAGTGCTTTTAATCGCTCAGCCTTGGGCTCATAATTTAAATCATTCAGGCTTTGATTTAAAAAATTCAGTTATAGGCATCACGAGTGGATTTTTAGCCGCTTTAGCTCTTACAAGTGTAAGAGAACTTAGAAAATCTTACACTACAGAACAAATTGCCTTTTCTTTTATCCTTTTAGGAACCTTAATGCCTTTAATTTCTATGATCAGTGCTGAATTTTTTGAACCACAGCATCTTGATTCTTTACATTTAGATTTCATTCTAGCACCTTTTGTGATGCCAAGTCTTACAGCTTGGCTTATCATTGCCATTATGGGAACTTTAGGCACCATTTATCAAATTCATGTCACTAAAGCTTATGGTATCGCTAAACAAGCAGGAGTGGTTGCCGGAGTTAGTTATCTTGATGTAGTATTTAGCATGATAGTTGGGATAATTTTAGGAGATAATTTACCAAGTACTATGGTTTTTTTAGGTATAATAGGCATTATTTTTGGTGGATTAATTTTAGTTAAGAACAAAGGAAAAAAATGAAAAAAATGATACTCATTGCTGGTCCTTGTGTGATAGAAAGCAAAGATTTGATTTTTAAAGTTGCCGAACAATTAAAAAATTTTAATGAAAATCCAAATATAGAATTTTATTTCAAATCAAGTTTTGATAAGGCCAATCGCACAAGTATTAATTCTTTTCGAGGTCCTGGCCTTGAAGAAGGATTAAAAATTTTACAAAGCGTAAAAGATGAATTTGGTATGAAAATCTTAACCGATATACACGAAAGCAATCAAGCAAACCCTGTAAGTGAAGTAGCTAATGTCTTGCAAATTCCTGCTTTTTTATGTCGTCAAACCGATTTACTTGTAGCCGCAGCAAAAACTAAGGCAAAAGTTAATATCAAAAAAGGACAATTTTTAAACCCAAGCGATATCAAATACAGCGTTAAAAAAATTCTACAAACCCGTGGCATAGAAGATGAAGGCTATGAAGCTGCTCAAAAAAATGGTGTTTTTGTAGCTGAAAGAGGAGCTAGCTTTGGCTATGGAAATCTAGTAGTAGATATGCGTTCTTTAGTTATCATGCGTGAATTTGCTCCAGTTATTTTTGATGCTACCCATAGTGTACAAATGCCAGGGGCTGCAGGTGGAAGTAGCGGAGGAAAAAGCGAATTTGTAGAACCTTTAGCAAGAGCGGCAGCAGCCGTAGGCATAGATGGCTTTTTCTTTGAAACACATATTAATCCTTGCGAGGCTTTATGCGATGGACCTAATATGCTTGATCTTACACGCCTTAAAAATTGCGTTAATACATTACTAGAAATACAAAATATCATAAAGGAAAACAAATGAATATTATTGAAGGAAAATTAAATTTAGACTCAAATACAAAAATTGCTATCATTAATGCAAGATTTAACCATATCATCACAGATCGCCTTGTAGAAGGAGCAAAAGATGCTTTTTTAAGACACGGAGGCAAAGAAGAAAATCTAAGCCTTATACTTGTTCCTGGTGCTTTTGAGCTTCCGTATGCGTTAAAAAAAGCTATAGAAAGCAAAAAATTTGATGCAATTTGTTGCGTAGGTGCAGTAATTCGTGGCTCAACTCCGCATTTTGACTATGTTTCAGCAGAAACCACCAAAGGCATAGCCAATGTGAGTTTAAATCATAATATCCCTGTAAGCTTTGGTGTTTTAACTACAGATACAATAGAACAAGCCATAGAAAGAGCTGGAAGCAAAGCAGGCAATAAAGGCTTTGAAGCTATGACAACTGTAATCGAGATGTTAAATTTAAGCAAGGAGCTTTAATGGCAACGCGTCATCAAGTTCGCCAAAGCGTCATCTCCTTACTTTATGCTTTTGAATTAAATTCTCAAAACAACGTTTTTGTAGATGAAATTTTAGATGAAAAAAAAATACGCAATGAACAAAAAAATTTTACTTTAAATTTATATCATGGAATTTTAGATAATTTAAACAATATTGATGAAACCTTAAATTCATTTCTAAATGATAATCAAATTACAGCTTTAGGACATGTAGAAAGAGCTATACTAAGACTTGGAGCTTATGAGTTACTTTTTACCGATACTCCTAGTGCCATTGTTATCAATGAAGCTATAGAACTTGCCAAAGAACTTGCTAATGATAATTCTCCAAAATTTATAAATGGAGTTTTAGATGCCTTAATAAAGGCTAAAAAATGAAGCTTTGTGTCGCACTTGATCTTTCTACAAAAGAAGAATGCTTACAACTTGCTAAAGAATTAAAAAATTTAGACATATGGTTAAAAGTAGGTTTAAGAGCATATTTAAGAGATGGTTTTAAATTCATAGAAGAACTTAAAAAAGTTGATGATTTTAAAATATTTCTTGATCTTAAAATTCATGATATTCCCAACACTATGGCAGATGCTTGCGAAGAAATATCAAAACTTGGTGTTGATATGATCAATATCCACGCAAGTGCTGGAAAAATAGCCATGCAAGAAGTTATGACACGGCTTAGCAAATTTTCAAAAAGACCATTAGTTTTAGCAGTTTCTGCTCTTACGAGTTTTGATGAAGAAAATTTCTTTAGTATTTATAGACAAAAAATCGAAGAAGCTGTAATTAATTTTTCAAAAATATCCTATGAAAATAGACTTGATGGTATGGTATGCTCTGTTTTTGAAAGTAAAATCATCAAAGAACACACCCAAAGAAATTTCTTAACTCTCACTCCAGGAATTCGTCCATTTGGAGAGAAAAATGATGATCAAAAACGCGTCGCTAATTTAACAATGGCTAGAGAAAATTTAAGCGATTTTATAGTAGTTGGACGCCCTATTTATAAAGATAATAACCCTAGAAAAATTTGTGAAAAAATTCTACAAGAAATTTAATAATCATTATCTTTGTTATATTTTAATAATAAAAATTTTTAATAAGGAAAAATTATGATTATAACTCCTGAGAATTTATATAAAAAAAGAAGAGATTTTTTAAAACTTGGAGCAGGTGCTTTAATAAGTTCAAGCGTGCTTACTTCTAAACTATCTGCTTTAAATTTCACAAACGATACTAATCCAAACAAACTTGAAATCAGCGATGAAGAACTGGCTACAAATTATGTTAATTTTTATGAATTTTCAACAGACAAAAAAAAGGCTGTATCATTAGCACAAAATTTCAACACTCAAAATTGGAAAATCGATATCAGTGGAGAAATAGAAAAACCTTTAACTCTAAGCATGGAAGATATTTTAAAATTCCCTCTAGAAGAAAGAATTTATCGTTTTCGCTGTGTTGAAACTTGGTCTATGGTGGTACCTTGGGTAGGCTTTGAATTGCGTCGTTTGATTGAAATGGCAAAGCCTACAAGCAAAGCAAAATTTGTTAAATTTACCACTCTTTTAGATAAGAGTCAATTTCCCGATCAAGACGCTTTATTTCCAACTATAGACTATCCTTATGTAGAAGGACTTCGCATGGATGAAGCTATGCATCCTCTTACCTTGCTTGCAGTAGGAATGTATAAAAAAGCCTTAAAGCCTCAAAATGGCACTCCAATACGCCTTGTTGTTCCTTGGAAATATGGCTTTAAAAGTATTAAATCCATAGTTAAAATAGAATTTACCAAAGAACAGCCTAAATCCACTTGGGAAAGTTACGCTCCAAACGAATATGGTTTTTATGCCAATGTCAATCCTAATGTCTCTCATCCTAGATGGTCTCAAGCTAACGAGAGGACTTTAGGAGATTTCTTTACCAAGCCTACTTTAATGTTTAATGGCTATGAAAAAGAAGTAGCAAGTTTATATAAAAACATGGACTTGAAAGTGAATTTTTAATGCAGACAAAATACTTTAAATTTCTTGCTTATTTTAGCTTTATCATAAGTTTAATCTATGGCTTTTATCGCATCATAAAAGCCTTTGATTTTGTAAAAGAAGCCTATATTTACACCGGAATATTTGCTTTGATCTTTTTAAATTTAAGTCTTTTATTTTCTTTGCTTAAATTTAAAAAAACAAAAAATTATCCTAAAATTTTAGGTATTTTTGCAGCTTTTTGGGCGATTTTGCACTTTTTAAATTATTTTATTTTTGATAGAAATGCTCAAATTTTAAGGCTTTTCGATGATATTTCACATCGTTTATTAGAAGCAAGTGGATTTATCGCATTTTTAATCATATTTTTAATGCTTTTAAGTTCTTTTAAAATCTTTAAAAAACTTAGTAAAATCAGAAAACTAGGATATTTATGCTTAGTTTTGGCAAGTTATCATTATTTTTTAACCCCAAAAATTCCTATGTTTTGGGAATGGAGTGCTTTAATTATAGCTTTGTTTTATTTTATAGTTCGCTATACAAAAACATTAAAAAAGTTAAAATCCAACAATCTTACTTTTATCAAAACTTGAATTTAATTCTTTTTGTATGCTTTCTATAAAATCTTGCATTTTAAAAACCCCATCTTGTGATACAGCTACTTTCAAAGCTGTATTCTTCACCACCATTAAAATTTGTGCTCCACTTAATTCATAATTTGATAAAATATTTATATCAAAATCTTTTTCAAATAATGCTTTTTTAGGTAGAAATTTTTCCCAAATTTTAAGCCTATCTTTAAAATCAGGTTTTTTAAATTCTATCTTATAATCAAATCTTCTTGAAAATGCACTATCTAAGCTTTCTAAAAAATTTGTCGTAGCGATAATCACACCACTAAAACGCTCAATTTGCTCTAAGAATATATTTTGCATTTGATTATGCATTTTATCACTACCACTACTTCCATCTACACGCGTACTTAAAAACTGATCGGCTTCATTGAGAAGTAAAATAGGACTTTGTTTGCAAGTTTGCACGATATTTTTATAAGTATCAAAAATTTTTCTTACATTTTGTTCACTCTCTCCAACCCATTTGCTCAAAATTTTAGAACAGTCAAAACTAAGAACAGATTTTTTCATTGATTTAGCCATAGCTAAAGCTGACATAGTTTTTCCAGTACCAGCAGGACCATAAAAAATAATTTTAGCTTCTATATTTTTATTACTCTTTATACCCCAAGAATGAAGTCTTTCTAGGACTTTTTTATCTTGTTGTTTTAAAATATTTTCTAAAAGCTCTTTTGTATTTTCAGGCATAATAATATCATTGATGTCAGTGCTTGGTTCTATAAGCTCGAAAATATCTTGATCTTTTAAAACACTTTCAATTTTGATTTTTTTACTTTGTTTTGGTTCAAAATTTATAATTCTTTGTAAAATTTCATCAATAATAAAAAAACTTTTAGAAATATCTCCAAAAGCATTTAAATATTCATCATACTCGATTAAGTTTAAAAGAGGAGCATTTTCTTGTAATAGTTTTTTATTTTTATGCCTTTCTAAATCATTTTCACTGATTAAAGAAAGTAAAGAATTCATTTCTCTAGAAATCGAACTTTCATTACTTAAGGCGTATTCTTCTTTTAAAAGTGCTAGAAAAATAATTTGTTCTTTATGTTCAAGATTGTATTCTTTAAAAATATCAGCCAATACATTATAAAATTTACTTTTTTTTAATCTTTCTTTGATATGTTTTTCATAAAGTTTAATTTGATTTTTTATTTCACTATTATAAGCACTTTTTTGTATAAAACTTAATCTTTCGTATAATTGAATACGCACAAATTCATCTTTTAAATATTCTAAATAATCTGCATAAGCCTCTTGTTTCTCAAAGTTTAAACGAGGTTTTGCTTCTAAAAATTCTAAAAAATATTCACTTAGACTAAGCTCACTTTGCAATAAGGCAAGAGTTAATGTTTGAGTTTTATTATTTTCTAAACTTTTAAAAAAACTCGAATTTTGATTTACAAAACCTCTTTCGATAAGTTTTTTTAAATCCTCCAAAGCATCAAGATAAAGATACTTATCATTTCCAAAAATTGTCGATAATAAAGTAAAGGCATTGATAGAAGAAATAGAAACGACATAATTTCTACAAAGTTCTCTAAGAATCAAAGCCTCATTTTTAGCACACTTAAGCTCTTTATAAATTTGAGTATCTTCTATATTTTTTAAACTTAAAAAATTTTTTAATTTTTCCATTATTTTTTAAATTCCTTAAGCTCATCTTCGTTAAATTCTACGCAAATATTTTCATCTAAAAAATGACCTTCAAAAGGTAGATAACAAATTTTTAGTTTTCCATTATTAAACAAAAAATTATTATTAAATTGTAGATTTTGCAGATCTTCAAAACACTCATCACATGTATTTTTAAGCTTCTCATGTAAAAGATTTTGAAATTTTTGATTTTCAGTATTATACAAATCATTTAGTTTTACAAATGCGTGAGCATTAATATCATAAACAAAATTATTTAACTCTAAAATAGCACGACTCATACCATCTTCATAAAAATAATACCATTCTTCAAAACTAATTTTTCCATCTTGTAAAAAAATAGGTTTTTGGCGAATTTGTTCAAAACTAAATACACCCTTATGAACAGGATGAAATTCTTTAAAATCATCATTAAAACCTATAAAATCAAGACTACGCTTTATACGAATGCCATCTTGCGTTTCAATAAGTTCTAAAGTAGTCGTTCCTAAATTTTCTCCTTGAAAATTTTTATTATCATATGTAAGCATTTTAGAAGAATTGATTTTATATTTTTTACGCTCATCCTGCCAAAAATCATTTGTCTTAAAGAGTGGAATCTCTAAATTTCCATTTATATCATCAACAATTAAAAAACTAGAACTTGTTTGATTTTTATCCCTGTCAAAAAGTGGAGTCATAGGTGCATTATCATAAACTATGGCAAAAATTTCTTTATCTTGCAAATGATAAAAATACAATTCACCTTTATAAACTTGTGCTAAAGCTAGATTTACAAAGCAAAATACCAGTAAAAAAAATTTCAAACTCTATCCTTCAATTTTGAATATGCGTTAAGATAATTTTAGTATGTGAAATTTTATCAAAAAAACTTACTTTATTATCACAAACTTGATAAAAAATTTCATAATTTTTTGCTTTTAAATTTTGCTCAAAACCACAATCAGTTTTTTCTAAATTTTTACCCTGCCATAAAGCATTTGCCTTTAAAATATCACTTAAAATATCATCATAATATACATTTTTAAAAAATTTTTGATTAAACACTTTTTTATCATAACACACTGCATTGATGCAAATTTTATCCTTGATTTTGAGTTCAAAAAAAGCTTGCCCTAGTTTATAAACTTCCAAATTTAAAGCATTATTTTCTTTTTTTAAAAAAGCTGCATCATTGATTTTTATCATAGGAGAAGCAATCAAAACCATCAAGCTTTGACTTGAAAAATTTTGATTTTTCACACTACAAGCACAAAGAAAAAAAACAAAACATAGAGCTAAACAATGTTTCAAATTTAACCTTATTTGAGATTTTTAAAACTGATATTTAACTCTAAATCAAGCTCTTTTACAAGCTTCATTACAGCTTGTAAATCATCGATTTGTTTTGCTACAACACGAATTTCTTCACCACGAATCGAAGAGTTAACTTTAAGCTTGCTATCTTTAATAGCTTTATTGATTTTTTTAGCATTTTCACTATCAATAGCATCGTTTGCTTTCAAATTTAAACGAAACATTGCTCCACTTTCACGAGAAAGCTCTTTAATAGCATTAGGATTAATTCCTCTTTTGATAAGTTTAGAAATCACTATATCTTTTAGAACATCAAGTTTTCCTTCACTAGAAGAACTGAGTTTAAAAATACTCTCTTTTTCGCTTAAATCAATCTCACACTTAATTCCTTTTAAATCATAACGACTATCAAGTTCTTTTTTAGCTTGTTCAAAAGCATTTTTTAACTCTTGCTTATCTAAAGCTGCTGAAATATCAAAACTATGTTCACTTGCCATTTTCTATCCATTCTTTTAAATTATTATAAACTATATCCATTAAAGCATTTAAAGCTTCCTTACTCGCCCATGCAACATGAGGGGTGATAATAAGATTTTCTTTATTTTTAATGCTTAAAAGCGGATGATTTTTCATCATAGGTTCAATTTCTAAAACATCGAGCCCTATACGAATATTTTTTTCATCTATGATTTTAGCTAAATCATTTTCATTGATAATCCCACCTCTTCCTACATTAATCAAAATCGCATTATCTTTTAAAAGCTTTAATTCTTCAAAGGTGAGTAAATTTTTAGTTTTTTCATTTAAAGGTGCATGGATACTTATAATATCGCAAGTTTTCAATAAATCTTTTAATTCCAAATGTACAAAATCTGCGTTTTTATTAGCTCCACTCGTAGAATAATAATAAATTTCGGCTCCAAAAGCCTTTGAAATTTTTGCCACTTCTTTACCTATGGTTCCTAAACCTATAATACCATGTTTTTTACCACTTAAGGTGTTTAAAATTCTACTATAATCTGTAAAAATAGAACTTTCACACCATTTACCCTCTTTGCTCCATTTGTCATAATAAAGCACTTGATTTAAAAAAGTAAACATAAACGCAAAAGTATGTTGTACAACGCTCATAGTAGAATACCCAGCAGCATTTTTTACAATAATACCTTTTTCTTTAGCATACTCAATATCGATATTATTAACCCCTGTAGCAGTTTCTAAAATGAGTTTTAAATTTTTACAAGCATCAATCACATCTTTATCAATTACAACCTTGTTTGTCATGGCGACATTAGCATCTTTTAAACGCTCTATGGTTTGCTCTTTATTTGTTGTAGTATAAATTTGCAAAGAACCAAATTTTTCAAAAACACTTAAATCATAATCCCCTAAAGTTGCCGCATCTAAACAAACAATTTTCATTTTTCAATCCTTTATAATATGTCCTACAAATTTAGAATAATTATCAAGCACAAGTCCTCCTTTTCTAAATCCTAAGCCACACCCTTCATAAGCAAAGAAAACACCTGCTTGATAGTATTCGTTTTCACATGAATTAAACTCTACATATTCTTGATAAATAGCCTTATTATTCCCGTAAGGACCTACATTCTCATGCAAAGTTTTTCCATCTTTAATTATACTGATATTTGCACCTTCTCTACCAAAAACAGGTTTTTTAACATAGTTTTTACCCTCTAAAGGAGTATCTTTTGTTTCTAAAAGTAATGGATGATTTGGATAAAGTTCCCATAAAATTTTTAAAATTCCCTTAGATTGAAATAAAAGCGTATAAGCAGGATTTAAAATAATTGCTCTTTGATTACGCATAATTTGAGTTAAAAGCATGGCAAGTTCACCCTCTTCTATGGCTATATCTTCCCAAGGAATAAGCTTAAACCAATACTCATAATTTTCGCCCTCTTTAAAAATACCCTCTTCGCTAAATTCCACCTCATCCACAAAGGAAAAATTAGTTTGAAAACCTGCTTCATTGGCTATATGAGAAAGTAATTTTGTAGTGATTTCTTCTTCTTTACTTCCTGCAACACTTGAAAAAAGAATTTTCCATCCTTGATAATGCTCTTCAAACCCTTCAACACTTTCATCAAGGGTAATAAGTCTTTTAAAATTATCCATCAAACTTTCATAAATGCTGTTAAATTGTGCGCTTTCATCCATTCCATTTTGTTTTAAAAGCGCCCATTGTAAAATCGCACTTTCAAAAAGAGCAGTAGGGGTATCAGCATTAAATTCTATAAGTTTTATAGGCTTACCATCAAGTCCACCCGCTAAATCAAAACGCCCATATAAATGCCAATGAACCTCATTTTCCCAACTCATCTTAATCGCATCAATAAGATTAAAAGGAATTCCAAGCTCATCAAAACGATCATTATCAATCACTTCTTGCGCTGCAGCAATAAACATATCATAAAGCTCATTTACCGCTTCATAATAAGCATTAGCTTCACTTTCCTTAACACAAACTAACTTATTGCTAATATAATCACTTCCATCTTCATCTGTATGCCAAGAAAAACCTATATTTTCTAAATAATCTTTTTGAAGTTTGTCTACTTGTAATAATTGCATTATTTATCCTTAAGAACCAAAAGAAGAACTAGAACTTGCAGCTTTAGAGCCTCCACCAAAAAAGCCTGATTTTTTAGCGCTTGAGGTAGAACTCGTTGAGCCTGCTTTATTAAAACTATTCACACTTCTTTGATAAGCACTTTGATTTGAAAAAGCACCGCGTTGTTGATTAGCAAAATTTTGATTATTGAAAAGTTTTGAACCTATCCAACTTCCCAAAATAGCACCTGCAGCACTTGCAAGTAAAGTTTCTCCTAAACTCAATCCTCCACTACTGATTTGTCCATTGTCTTTAGTTAAATTTGAAGTTCCATTGTCAATTTTAGCTGCTTCTTCTTTAATCAAAGCATCCATTTCTTCTTTGGATAAAATTCTTTCTGTACCATTAAGATCTTTTAAAACTACCCTTGTTTCATCACTTGGATATTGATCTTTGATTTTATACTGCCCTGGAGCTGTTTCTTCGATAATTACAAAAGCTCCTTGAGCATTAGCTGCTTGATTTAAAGTATCTGCATTGTCATTATTACTTCCACAACCTGCTAAAGCACCTCCAGCAACAGCTGCTAAACCACCTATCATACCAAT
The DNA here is from genome assembly GCF_001762535.1 of Campylobacter sp. BCW_6889. NCBI lineage: Bacteria > Pseudomonadati > Campylobacterota > Epsilonproteobacteria > Campylobacterales > Campylobacteraceae > Campylobacter > Campylobacter sp. BCW_6889. Next base: position 59,619 of record NZ_MJWZ01000055.1, read on the forward strand.
TTGAATGATTTTTTTGATTTTTTTCATAAGTTTATCCTAAAAACAGAAAATCTAGATTAGAAATTTTAACAAAAAATAATAAATACTTTTTAATGCCAAATGAAGTTTGCAGATATAAAAAAAGCCCTTTCGGGCTTTTGGGTTAGAGTCTTGACTCGTAGCGTCTAAGCATATAAAGTCTTTTAAGCATTTTTTTGCGTGCTGAAATTTTTTGTTTTTTGCGAATTTCAGTCATAGGCTCGAAAAATCTTCTTGCTCTTACTTCAGTTACAACTAGATTTCTATCTACTTGCTTTTTGAATTTACGATACGCTTCATCAAAAGACTCGTTAGGATGCACCTTGATTCCTGGCACAGTCCTCACCACCTTTCTGTGTAAATTTTTGTTGTGAAATATAATTATAAAACACTTCTTATTAATTCTAACTTAGAAAGCATTTAAAAATTGTTTTAGTTTTTATCGGTTATAATCCTTAGTTACAAAGTGCTAAAAATTATAATTAAGGTCTAAAAATGCAAGGACACATTACAAACTATACAAAAAAACGATATTTTATATATTTAATTGCAAGTATTATCATATTTGCTCTACCTTTCATAAGAATTAATGAAAATCATTTTTTTCTTTTAAGTTTTGATCACTCTAAATTAAACCTATTTTTTATTTCTTTTTCAACACAAGAATTTTATCTCATGCCTTTTGTTCTTATATTTCTTTTTTTATTTATTTTTTTTATTACAACTTTAGGTGGAAGAATTTGGTGTGCTTGGAGTTGTCCACAAACAATTTTTAGAGTTATATATAGAGATATCATACAAACTAAAATTCTTAAAATTCGCAAAAATATCAATAACAAACAAAAAGAATATGAGGGACAATATTTTAAAAAATTTCTTGGAGTAATAATTTTTTATTTTATATCTTTAGTTGCTGTTAGTAATTTACTTTGGTACTTTATTCCTCCTGAAGATTTTTTCAATTATATTCAAAATCCTGGTGAGCATCTACTTTTACTTGGAGTTTTATTTTGTGCTAGCTTACTTTTTACTTTGGATATTACCTATTTACAAGAAAAATTTTGTATTTATGTCTGTCCTTATGCAAGAATACAATCTGTAATGTTTGATCATGATACAATGCAAGTGATCTACGATGAAAAACGCGGGGGTTTGATTTATGATGGACACATCAAACTTCATAAAAAACCGCCTGAAGGAGAATGCATAGGTTGTGAAGCCTGTGTTAGCATCTGTCCAACTCATATTGACATACGCAAAGGAATGCAACTTGAATGTATTAATTGTCTTGAATGTGCCGATGCTTGTTCTAAGGTACAAAGCAAATTTAATCGTCCAAGTTTGATCAATTGGACAAGTGCAAAAGCTATTGAAACGCGTTCTAAGGTTCATTATTTAAGATTTAGAACGATAGCATATTTTATAGTTCTTTTAATTGCTTTATTGGCTTTAATTATCATGGGAAGCAAAAAAGAAAGCATGCTTTTAAATATCAATCGTAGTAGTGAATTATATAATATTTCAAATGTTAAAGGTAAATTAGTCATTTCAAATGCTTATACCTTTTTGTTTCAAAATACAGATTCTAAACCTCATGAATATTATTTTACAGCAAATTTAGAAGGAATAAATGATGGAATTGAAATCATAAGACCAAACAAACCTTTTAAATTAAAAGCAGGAGAACAAGTTAAAAAAATAGTTGTTATCAAAGCTACAAAAAATTTAGCAAACAACGATAAAAAAGATGTAATCTTTCCTTTACATATAAAAGCTTATGCAAAAGATAATGAAAAAATTTCGGTTTTTAGAAAAAGTATATTTGTATACCCCAAAAACACTCTTACAAAGGATAAAAAATGAACTCAAATAGAACACCATCACAAAAAGTTTTAGCTAGACAAGAGAAAATCAAAGCAGTGGCCTTAGAGCTTTTTTTAACAAAAGGTTACCAAGAAACAAGTTTGAGTGATATTATTAAATTATCCGGAGGATCTTATTCTAATATTTATAATAGTTTTAAAAGCAAAGAAGGATTATTCTTTGAAATTTTAGATGACATATGTAAAAAACATTTTCATCTTATTTATTCCAAAACACAAGAAATTGAAAATGGTACTTTAAAAGAAATTTTAACTTCTTTTGGTTTAACTTTTATAGAAATTTTTAATCAACCAGAAGCTGTAGCTTTTGGTAAAATTGTTTATTCTCAAGTTTATGATAAAGATAGACACCTTGCTAATTGGATAGAAAACAATCAACAAAATTTTTCCTATAACATACTTATGGATTTTTTTAAGCAACAAAATAATTCTTATATGAAAAAAAATGCAGAAAAACTTGCTGTTCTTTTTTGTACTATGTTAAAAGAACCTTATCATCATCTTAATGTTTTAATTAATACTCCTGTGAAAAATAAAAAAGAACAAAAAGAACATGTTGAATTTGTTGTAAATGTTTTTCTAAATGGGATCAATGGTTCCAAAGCTTAAAAAATAATTTTATTAACCAAAATTAAGATATAATTAGTCAAAAATTTTTGTAATAAATATTACAATTTTTAATTTAATTTTTCAAGGCAAAACCATGAAATTATTTCAAAACAATACTATTTTAGCTTTAAGTGTTGTGCTTTTACTCACTGCTTGTAGCAAAGAAGAAGCACCAAAAATACAAATGCCGCCTCAACCTGTAACGACAATGAGTGCTAAATCTGAAGATTTGCCACTTAGTTTTACTTATCCTGCTAAACTTGTCAGTGATTATGATGTTATTATAAAACCTCAAGTTAGTGGCGTAATAGTAAATAAACTTTTTAAGGCTGGAGATAAGGTAAAAAAAGGACAGACATTATTTATTGTAGAGCAAGATAAATTTAAAGCTAGCGTTGATTCAGCTTACGGACAAGCTTTAATGGCTAAGGCAACTTTTGAAAACGCGAGCAAGGATTTTAATCGTTCCAAGGCTCTTTTTAGCAAAAATGCAATCTCTCAAAAAGAATACGACTCTTCTCTTGCTACATTTAATAATGCAAAAGCTAGTCTAACAACTGCTAGAGCACAACTTGCAAATGCAAGAATTGATCTAGATCATACCGAAATAAAAGCTCCTTTTGATGGTACTATAGGAGATGCTTTAGTTAATATAGGGGATTATGTAAGTGCTTCAACAACTGAACTAGTTAGAGTTACAAATTTAAATCCTATTTACGCAGATTTCTTTATTTCAGATACAGATAAACTAAATTTAGTCCGCAATACTCAAAGCGGAAAATGGGATTTAGACAGCATTCATGCAAATTTAAATCTTAATGGAGAAACCGTTCAAGGCAAACTTTATTTTATTGATTCCGTTATAGATGCTAATAGTGGAACAGTAAAAGCCAAAGCTGTATTTGATAACAACAACTCAACACTTTTACCGGGTGCTTTTGCAACAATTACTTCAGAAGGTTTTATACAAAAAAATGGCTTTAAAGTGCCTCAAATAGCTATTAAACAAGATCAAAATGATGTTTATGTTCTTCTTGTTAAAAATGGAAAAGTAGAAAAATCTTCTGTACATATAAGCTACCAAAACAATGAATACGCTATCATTGACAAAGGATTACAAAATGGCGACAAAATCATTTTAGATAACTTTAAAAAAATTCAAGTTGGTAGCGAAGTTAAAGAAATTGGAGCACAATAATGTTTTCTAAATTTTTTATCGAAAGACCTGTTTTTGCTTCAGTTGTTGCAATTATCATTTCTTTAGCTGGAGTCATAAGTCTTACAAATTTACCTATAGAACAATATCCTTCTTTAACTCCTCCTACAGTTAAAGTAAGTGCAACTTACACAGGAGCTGATGCACAAACCATTGCTTCAACAGTTGCAAGTCCTATCGAAGATGCAATCAATGGCGCGGATAATATGATTTACATGGATTCAACTTCAAGTTCTTCAGGAACTATGAGTTTGACTGTTTATTTTGATATCGGCACAGATCCCGATCAAGCCACTATAGATGTTAATAATAGAATTTCAGCTGCAACTGCAAAAATGCCAGATGCAGTTAAAAAACTTGGAGTAACTGTTAGAAAAACTTCTTCAGCAACACTTGCTGCAATTTCTATGTATTCAAATGATGGTTCAATGAGTGCAGTGGATGTATACAACTACATCGCTTTAAATGTTTTAGATGAGTTAAAAAGAGTTCCGGGAGTTGGGGATGCAAACGCTATAGGAAATCGTAATTATTCTTTAAGAATTTGGCTAAAACCTGATTTATTAAATAAATTTGGAATCACAGCTACTGATGTAATTTCTGCGGTTAATGACCAAAATGCTCAATACGCAACTGGTAAAATTGGCGAAGAGCCCGTAACTCAAAAATCCCCTTATGTTTATTCAATCACTATGCAAGGAAGACTACAAAATCCTAGTGAATTTGAAAATATTATTTTAAGAACAAATGATGATGGATCATTTTTAAGACTTAAAGATATAGCTGATGTAGAAATAGGATCACAACAATACAGCTCACAAGGACGATTAAATGGCAATGATGCAGTTCCGATTATAATCAATCTTCAATCAGGGGCAAACGCATTGCATACAGCAGAACTTGTCCAGGCTAAAATGCAAGAACTTTCAAAAAATTTCCCAAAAGGTTTAACATATAAAATTCCTTACGACACAACAAAATTTGTGATAGAATCAATCAAAGAAGTAATTAAAACTTTTGTTGAAGCTCTAATTTTAGTTATCATTGTTATGTATATGTTCTTAAAGAATTTCCGTGCAACGCTTATTCCTATGATAGCTGTACCTGTTTCATTATTAGGAACTTTTGCTGGACTTTATGTTTTAGGCTTTAGTATTAACTTGCTTACGCTTTTTGCCTTGATTTTAGCTATAGGGATTGTTGTAGATGATGCGATTATAGTTGTAGAAAATATCGATAGGATTTTACACGAAAATGAACAAATAAGCGTAAAAGATGCTGCTATCCAAGCGATGCAAGAAGTTAGCTCTCCGGTTATTTCAATTGTTCTTGTACTTTGTGCTGTTTTTATACCCGTTTCTTTTATATCAGGTTTTGTTGGAGAAATTCAAAGACAATTTGCCCTTACCTTAGCAATATCTGTAGCCATATCAGGTTTTGTTGCTCTTACTTTAACACCTTCTTTATGCGCACTATTTTTACGACGTAATGAAGGAGAGCCATTTAAATTTGTAAAGAAATTTAATGATTTTTTTGATTGGAGTACTTCTGTATTTAGCACAGGAGTAGCATATATTTTAAAAAGAACCATTCGCTTTGTTTTAATTTTTTGTATTATGCTTGGGGCAATTTTTTATCTTTATAAAGCTGTACCAAGCTCTTTAGTTCCTGAAGAAGATCAAGGTTTGATGATTGGCATTATTAATCTTCCTTCGGCTTCAGCACTTCATAGAACAATCTCAGAAGTTGATCATATAAGTCAAGAAGTTTTAAAAACCAATGGAATTAAAGATGCAATGGCTATGATAGGATTTGATCTTTTTACAAGCTCATTAAAAGAAAACGCTGCTGCAATGTTTATAGGCTTGCAAGATTGGAAAGATAGAAATGTGAGTGCTGATGAAATCGCCATGGAACTTAATAAAAAATTTGCTTTTGATCGCAACGCTTCAAGTATATTTATAGGTCTACCTCCTATACCTGGATTAAGTATCACAGGTGGCTTTGAAATGTATGTTCAAAACAAAAGTGGAAAAAGTTATGATGAAATACAAAAAGATGTAAATAAACTTGTTGCTGTAGCCAACCAAAGAAAAGAGCTATCAAGAGTAAGAACAACCCTTGATACAACTTTCCCTCAATACAAGCTTATAATTGATAGAGATAAATTAAAACACTACAATCTTAACATGCAAGATGTTTTTAACACAATGAATGCAACTATAGGCACTTATTATGTTAATGATTTTTCTATGCTAGGTAAAAACTTCCAAGTAAATATCCGTGCAAAAGGTGATTTTAGAAATACACAAGATGCATTAAAAAATATTTTTGTAAGATCAAACGATGGAAAAATGATACCACTTGATTCTTTCTTAACTTTACAAAGAAGTTCAGGGCCTGATGATGTAAAACGATTCAACCTTTTCCCAGCGGCACAAGTTCAAGGTCAACCCGCACCAGGTTATACTTCAGGTCAAGCTATAGAAGCGATTGCTCAAGTGGCAAAAGAAACTTTAGGGGATGATTATTCCATAGCTTGGAGTGGATCAGCCTATCAAGAAGTTTCTAGCAAAGGAACAGCAAGCTATGCTTTTGCTTTAGGGATGATATTTGTCTTCTTAATTCTAGCTGCCCAATATGAAAGATGGCTTATACCTTTAGCAGTTGTAACAGCTGTGCCTTTTGCGGTATTTGGATCATTTTTATTGGTATATTTAAGAGGATTTAGCAATGATATATATTTTCAAACAGGACTTTTGCTCTTGATTGGACTTTCAGCTAAAAATGCTATCTTGATCGTAGAATTTGCAATGGAAGAGCGCTTTAAAAAAGGCAAAGGAGTTTTTGAAGCAGCTGTTGCAGCAGCAAAACTTCGTTTTCGTCCTATCATAATGACTTCTTTGGCATTTACTTTTGGGGTCTTGCCAATGATTTTCGCAACAGGAGCAGGAAGTGCTTCAAGACACTCTTTAGGAACAGGGCTTATTGGTGGAATGATCGCAGCATCAACTTTAGCGATATTCTTTGTGCCTTTATTTTTCTATCTTTTAGAAAATTTTAATGAATGGCTAGATAAAAAAAGAGGTAAGGTTCATGAATAAAATAATTTCAATTAGCGCTATAGCAAGTTTTACTCTTTTGATTTCAGCTTGCTCTTTAAGTCCAAATTTAAATATTCCCGAAGCAAACTATAGCATTGATAATAAGTTTGGAGCCTTATCCTGGGAAAAAGAAAACAATAGCTCTATCACAAAAAATTGGTGGAAAGATTTTGATGATGAAAATTTAAATAAAGTGGTTGATTTAGCACTTAAAAATAATAATGATTTAAAACTTGCCTTCATACACATGGAACAAGCTGCTGCTCAATTAGGTATAGATTTTAGCAGTTTGTTGCCAAAATTTGATGGTAGCGCAAGCGGTAATCGTGCAAAAACAGCTATAAATGCTCCAAGCAATCGAACTGGGGAAGTAAGTTACGGTAATGATTTTAAAATGGGGCTTAATTTAAGCTATGAAATCGATCTTTGGGGAAAATATCGCGATACATATCGCGCCTCAAAATCAGGCTTTAAAGCAAGTGAGTATGATTATGAAGCTGCAAGACTTTCTGTTATTTCAAATACGGTTCAAACTTATTTCAATCTTGTAAATGCGTATGAAAATGAAAATGCTCTTAAAGAAGCTTATGAATCTGCAAAAGAAATTTATAGGATTAATGATGAAAAATTTCAAGTTGGTGCTGTAGGTGAATATGAACTTGCTCAAGCAAGAGCCAACTTAGAAAGTATGGCTTTGCAATGCAATGAAGCAAAATTAAATAAAGAAAATTACCTTAAAGCTTTAAAAATTTTAACTTCAAATGATTTAAATGACATACTTTACAAAAATCAAAGCTATCAAGTTTTTAATCTTAAAGAATTTGACATTCCAACTGGAATTTCAAGTACCATCTTGCTTCAACGTCCAGATATTGGCTCTTCTTTAGAAAAATTAACTCAGCAAAATTATCTTGTTGGAGTTGCTCGCACGGCTTTCTTGCCTAGCCTTTCTTTAACAGGATTATTGGGATTTGAAAGCGGAGATTTAGATACCTTGGTTAAAGGAGGTTCTAAAACTTGGAATATAGGTGGAAACTTTACTCTGCCTATTTTTCATTGGGGTGAAATTTACCAAAATGTAAATTTAGCCAAGCTTAGTAAAGATGAAGCTTTTGTAAATTATCAAAATACCTTGATTACTGCTTTTGGAGAAATTCGCTATGCTTTAGTAGCTAGAAAAACTATACGCTTACAATACGATAATGCACAAGCAAGCGAACAATCTTACAAAAGAATCTATGAAATTGCTAAAGAACGCTATGATATAGGAGAAATGTCTTTGCAAGATTATTTAGAGTCACGTCAAAATTGGCTTAATGCTGCGGTTGCTTTTAATAATACTAAATATTCTTATGCTAATTCCATAGTAGATGTAATCAAAGCATTTGGTGGAGGATTTGAGCAAAGCGAAGATACAGGCAAAAATATAAAAGAAGAATCAAAAAATTTAGATATGTCTTTTAGAGAATAGTTTATTCTATTCTCTAAATAAATTAAAAATCTTTGTCTAAATCTGCATCTGTAATTTCATAAGCCTTGTAAATAGCAGGCAATAATTTTCTTATAGCATAATCAAAATGATAAAATTGCCTATATACCTCTTCTGGATTTAAATTTTTAGCATTCTTAAAATCAAATACTTCAGTATTATTGATTTTGGCAATATTTTCATCAAAATAAGAGTAAAACTCTGCTCTTTGTTTAAACAAAGCATTTAAATTTTGAACAATTTTGGCTTTATCCATTTTATATCCTTTTTAAATAATTTAAAAACTTAATCCCATTTTTTATTTAAGAAATAAAAAATTTACTCCTATTTTAGCTAAAAATTGATAAAGTTATATCTTAAATATTTTAATATATAGGCCACTTATGAATTTATTTCAAAATTTAGCTTTAAAATACTCTCATACTATGATGGAAAAATCCCTCCAAAAAGGTTTCAATGTCGAACTTTTAAAACAACCCGAAGAAAAAATTCCAAAACAAGACAAAAGCTATATGCTTTATGCCCATGTACCTTTTTGCCATACTTTTTGTCCTTATTGTAGCTTTCATAAATATTATTATGATGAAAATTTAGCCAAAGTGTATTTTCAAAATCTTAGAGAAGAAATTAAAATCATGAAAGATAAAGGTTTTGATTTTACTTCCATGTATGTGGGTGGTGGTACAACACTGATTAACGAAGAGGAATTATTAAAAACCTTAGAACTTTGTAAAAAATTATTTAATATAAAAGAAATTTCATGCGAAAGTGATCCAAATCATATTGATCCAAATAAGCTTTTTATGTTTAAAGGTATAATTGATCGTTTAAGTTGCGGAATTCAAAGTTTTGATGATGAAACTTTAAAAAAAGTGGCAAGATATAATAAATTTGGTTCATCTAAAGAACTTCAAGAAAAAATTTCAAAAGCTTTAGGAATTTTACCTATTTTTAGTATAGATCTTATTTTCAATCTTCCAGGACAAAGCGAAAAACAACTTTTAAATGACTTAGAAATTGCTACAAATTTAGCCCCGCAACAAATCACAACCTATCCTTTAATGAAATCAAATCTTACCAAAGATAATATCGCTAAAAGTCTAGGAGTAAGCATTAAAGATAATGAATTTACTTATTATCAAATCATATGCGAATTTTTTAAAGACTATACCCAAAACAATGGTTGGAGTTTTTCTTTAGAAAAAAACAAGCTTAATGACGAATATGTCAGTTCTCATCATGAATACCTAGGAGTAGGCAGCGGGGCTTTTAGCTTTTTAGATGGGGAGCTTTTAATTAATGCATTTAATCTAAATGATTATGCTAAATTTATACAAGAAAAACAAAATGCTAATATAGCCAAAGCTTGTTTTGATAAAAAAGAGATTATCAAATATGTCTTTTTAACTGAAATTTTTTCAGGGAAAATAGAAATTGATAAATTTAATAAAACTCTAAATTGCAACCTCGAAAAAGAACTTTTCATAGAACTTTTAGGGCTTAAAACAAGTGGTGCCATCATAAAAGATCAAAATGCTTTAATCACAACCGAATTTGGTCAATATCTTTTTGTGGTTTTAATGAAAGATTTTTACACAGGAATGGATCTTGTGCGTGCAGTATTTAGAGATGATAAGCGTCTTAAAAATAAAGATTATATCGATATCATGAAAGAAAATATTGATCCGCTTAACTCCGCTAGTATGGAATTTAAAGCGGAGACAAACTAAAAGGGGCGAACAACCATCATTAAAGCGATAATAATAAACATTATAGTTGGGAATTCATTATAAATTCTAAAATATTTCCCACTTTTAGCAGAAGTATCATTTGCTAAAGCTTTTAAACAATAATAATTATGTATATGGAAAATAATCAAAAGTGTAACACAGGTAAGTTTAACATGCATAAAACCCGAACCTACCATTAAAACTTCCTTATGAGCATGCAACATTAAACTTCCTGTGATTAAAGTCACAATCATTGCAGGAGTTTGTATATAAAAATAAAGTTTTCTTTCTTGAATTTTTACAATCTCGACAAAACCTTTATTGTCTTTATGTTCAGCATGATACACAAAAAGACGAGGTAAATAAAAAAGACCCGCCATCCAAGAAACAAATGCCAAATAATGCACCCATTTAATCCAAAAATAATAATCATTAATCCATTCTGTCATCTTTTTTCCTTTTTTTAAATATTTCTTGTATTAAAATCAAAGCCACACTTATATTTATCATGACATCTGCAACATTAAAAATAGCAAAATTAAACCATTTATGCCAAAAAAACATATCCACTACACCTCCATGTATAAAACGATCCAATAAATTTGAAACACCAGCACCAAGCATCATTCCAAAAGCTATATTATGAGTTTTTAAAAGTGTTTTTTGCCAAAAAAGATAAATAAAAAGCACGCCAATTAAAGCAAGATGTAAATATTTTAAATTATGTTCTAAAAAACTCAACATTGAAAAAGCTACGCCTGTATTTAGAGCATAAGTTAAATCTAAGTATTCACTCTGCCATCTAAGTCCTGCTAAAGTTAAGGATTTTACCCATTGATCAAGGGCAAAAACCAAAACAAAGACACCCCAAAAATAAAAAATAAATTTAAAAGTTTTAGCCATTTAAAGCTTTCTTAAAAAACTCCACAACATTTTTCATTTCTTTTTCTAAGAGCTTAATATCTTTAGCTTCTAGCAAAAGTCTTATCAAATTTTCTGTTCCAGAATAGCGAAATAAGGTATTAATATTTTTATTTTCTAAATCTTTTTTTAATTCTTTTAAACCTTTAATTTTATCTAAATCTTTTTTTTCTGCAATTTTAAGATTGGTTAAAAGCTGAGGATAAGGTTTGACTTGACCCAAAATAGAGCTTGCAGATTTTTTCTTAGAAAGCATTAAAGCACTAAATTGCAAAGCAGCTATCAAACCATCTCCAGTTTTTGCATAATTACTAAAAATAATATGCCCACTTTGCTCTCCACCAAAATTTCCACCATTAGCTTTTAATTTTTCAAGCACATATTTATCGCCCACATTACAAGTATCAAGTTCTATACCATGTTTATTTAAAAATTCTTTTAAAGCACCATTACTCATTATAGTGGCTACAACACTTGATTGTAATTTACCTTGTTCTTTAAGATAAAGTGCTAAAACCCCCAATAAACTATCTCCATTAGCCACTTCGCCTTTTTCATCTACAACCACCAAACGATCTGCATCACCATCAAAAGCAAAGCCCACATCTGCACGCAAACGCTTTACTTCAGCAGCTAAGTTTGCAGGATGCAAAGCTCCACAATTTTCATTGATATTAAGTCCATTGGGTTTATCACTCATTACTATAACTTCAGCACCTAATTCCTTAAAAACAGTAGGTGCTACCTTATAAGCTGCCCCATGAGCCACATCTAAAACCACACGCAAAGACTTTAAAGTAAGATCTTTTGGAAAAGAATTTTTAATAGAAACAATATATCTTCCTATAACATCATCAATTCTTTTTGCTTGACCAATTTTTTCCATATCCACCTTAGAGGCTTGTATAAGCTTATCATCAAAATAAATTTCTTCTATTTTTTTCTCTATATCTTCACTAAGTTTGTTTCCATGAGCATCAAAAAATTTAATACCATTATCATAATAAGGATTGTGAGAAGCTGAAATCATAATCCCTGCATCACAACGCATATCTTCAGTTAAGAATGCAATCGCAGGAGTTGGCATAGGACCAATTTGTATAACATTATATCCTATAGAATTAAGCCCTGAAACAATAGCATTTTCTATCATATAGCCGCTTCTTCTTGTATCTTTTCCTACTAAGATATTATTAGTAATACTTTTATCTTTAAAATAAATACCCGCAGCCATTGCTAAACGCATAGCCAAAAAACTATCTAAAAATTCACCCGCTTTTCCACGAACTCCATCAGTTCCAAAAAGTTTCATTGCAAACCTTTCTAGCAAAATTTAAAGACAATTATAACAAAGTTAAGATAAAGAAATTTAAACAAGCTCTAAAAATAGAGCTTGTTTGGAACCTTATAGTTCAGGTTTAGGAGTTTTTTCAGTAGAAACAGGAAGTTGTGGATAAACAATTGCTGGTTTTGTTCCTGTTAAAGATTTTAAGAAAGTTTCAATACTTTTTGCTTCTTTATCAGAAATTTTAATGCCAAGTTGCACACTACCCATTTCCTTAATAGCATCTTTTAAATTCCAAATCGCACCATTATGAAAATATGGAGCAGTTTCAGCAACATTTCTTAAAGTTGGAGTTTTTACCATGCCATTTGCATCACCTTTAAAATCACCTAAATTTGCAAATTTATATTTACCAGCAACTTCAAACGCTTGCATATTGCCACCTAAATTCACACCATTATGACAAGCTACACAACCTTTATCTATAAAAAGTTTTAAACCTTGTTGCTCTTCTTTTGTTAAAGCTTTTTCATCGCCTTCTAAAAATTTATCAAAACGAGATGGAGTGATCAAAGTTCTTTCAAAATTTGCAATTGCATCAGCAATATTGTCAAAATTTACACCGCTTTTACCATAGATTTTTTTAAACTCACTCACATATTCAGGCAATGATGAAATTTTTTCTACTGCGAGTTTAGCAGGAGTTGCCATTTCAGGATCGGCTTGGATTGGACCTTTAGCTTGATCAGCTAATGTTCCTGCACGACCATCCCAAAATTGAGTATTATTTAAAACCGCATTATAAACTGTTGGTGAATTTAAATGATGAGGATTTGCTGTCCATTTATGACCTATTGCAGTACTGATTCCATCTGTTCCACCAAGTCCTACATTATGACAGGTATTACAAGAAATGATACCACTTTTTGAAAGACGTGGTTCAAAATAGAGCTTTTTGCCAAGCTCTGCTTTTTCAAAAGTAAATTCACTAGCCTTTACTCCATTTTGTTTTAAAATTTCATCAACGCCTTTTTGATCTTTTGGTAAGGCAACAAGACCTGAATTTTTAGCTTCATCTATAAGACTTGCAGCATTTAAGCTTGAAAAAGCAACTAAGGATGCGATTAGCAATGATTTTACTTTCATTTACAAACTCCTATTAAAGATAAATTAAAATAAAATAATAATCATTTAGAGCTTAAATAAAAATAAATATTATTAAAAAATATTTACAATTAATTAATACTATTTTTATCCTATAAAAATTATTTTTGTTTATTTATTTTCATAAGATATAATTTTTAGTTATAAATCTTAAAATTTTAAGATGACTTGAAAAGGATATTATGGAAAATTTAATAATTTACGCTTTTATATATCTTTTAGGTTCAATCCCTTTTGGGCTAATCCTAGCTAAATTTTTTGCTAAAACTGATATCAAAAAAGAAGGTTCAAAAAGTATAGGGGCAACCAATGTTTTAAGAGTAGTAAAAGAAAAAAATCCTAAACTAGCAAAAAAACTTGCCATTGCTACAATAATTTTAGATTTTGCAAAAGCAGCTATTCCTTTACTAATCTTGAAATTTCTTCATTATGATCAAGCTTTGCTTTGGAGCGTCGCAGTTTTGGCTATTTTTGGACACTGTTTTTCAATTTACTTGTTATTTGAAGGAGGAAAAGGTATAGCAACAGGAGCAGGCGCTATGATAGTTTTACTTCCATTGGAAGTGCTTACAGCATTTATTGTGTGGGTAGTTATTGGAAAAATTTTTAAAATATCTTCGCTAGCTTCTTTAGCAGCGTTACTTGCTTTTGTTGTAAGTTCTTTTATATTTAATTATGACTTAGAAATTCATACACATGCACCCGTTTTCATTATCGCTTTTATTATAGTATATAAACATCTACCTAATATTAAAAGATTGATTTTTAAAGAAGAATGCAAAGTCATATAAAAATAAAATTTCACTTTAAGTGTATCATTGGTATATTAGATTTCGAAAGAAGAAAAAAACAAAAAATTATTATCAAGCTTAAAGCTAAAGCAAATGAATTTTTAAATTATGCAGAGGTAATTACCAAAATTAAAAAATGGTATAAAAAAGAAGAATTTTACACCCTTGAAGAGTCTTTAGACTTTGTAAGCTTAAATTTAAAAAAAGATTTTCCTAATTTAACCAATCTTAACATAAAAATTTTCAAACCCCATATAATAAAAAATGCTACAGTTGGGGTTAAATTGAAAAAAAAATATTAATTTTTTTTTAAAGATATCTAAACATTTACTTAAGCTATGATATAATTCTTTAAATTTTTCTTAATAAGGATAGAACAAATGAGAATTTTAGTTATAGAAGATGAGATTAGCCTAAATAAAACAATTATAGACAATCTTAATGAATTTGGTTATCAAACCGATTCTTCTGAAAATTTTAAAGATGGAGAATACTTTATCGGCATTAGACATTATGATTTAGTTTTAGCAAACTGGACTTTACCTGATGGAGATGGAGCAGAACTTGTTAATACCATTAAACATAAATCTCCAAGAACTTCAGTTATGATTATGTCTTCAAAAACAGACAAAGAAATAGAAATCAAAGCTTTGAAAGCTGGAGCTGATGATTTTGTTAAAAAACCTTTAGATTTTGATATTCTACTCGCAAGAATTGAAGCAAGACTAAGACTTGGCGGAACCAATGTTATTAAAATTGAAGACTTAGTTATTGATCCAGATGAAGAAAAAATTACTTATAAAGGTCAAGATATAGAACTTAAAGGAAAACCTTTTGAAGTTTTAACGCACTTAGCAAGACATTCGGATCAAATTGTATCCAAAGAACAACTTTTAGATGCCATCTGGGAAGAACCTGAGCTAGTAACTCCAAATGTTATCGAAGTAGCTATCAATCAAATTCGTCAAAAAATGGATAAACCATTAAATATATCTACCATAGAAACAGTTCGTCGTAGAGGATACCGTTTCTGCTTCCCTAAAAAATCTTAACAATTTTGCACCTTCGGTGCAAAAAATTTATCTTTATTTCTATTTTTATATTTTATTTAAGTTTGGTTATTGTATAAACTAAAATTATTTTTTAAATTTTTGAAAGGTTATGATGTCTCTTTTAATTACAAAAGACTGCGTATGTTGTGATGCTTGCAGAGAAGAATGTCCTGATGAAGCTATTTATGAAAATAGTCCAATTTATGTAATAGACCCTGATCTTTGTTCAGAGTGCGTTAATGATTTTTCAGAGCCTGCCTGTATTGTTGCTTGCCCATATGAATGTATCATTCCTGATCCTGATAATGTAGAAACTATAGAAGAATTAAAACTCAAACATAGGGATAGAGAATTTTAATGGCAAAAAAAACAGCAGTTGTTGATCTTGGCTCAAACTCCATTAGAATGGTGATTTTTGAAAAAACTTCTAGATATGGTTTTTATACAACTTGCGAATACAAACGCAAAGTAAGACTTGGAGAAAATGCTTATAATAATGGCAAAATTCTCCAAGAAGAAGCCATGCAAAGAGCCGAAGATGCCTTAGCTTTTTTCAAACAATGCGCTTTAAAGCATAAGTGCAAAAAAATATTTATAGTAGGCACATCAGCCTTAAGAGATGCCCCAAATTCAAAAAATTTCATTAAAAGAATCAAAGATAATCTGTCTTTAAATATACGCTGTATAGATGGAAAAAGCGAAAGTTACTTAGGTGGTCTTGCGGCTTTAAATTTATTAAGTCCTTTTAAGGATGGAACCACTTTAGACATAGGTGGTGGTTCTAGTGAATTGTGTTTAATAAAAAATAATAGAATTATTTCTTGCATATCTCTTGATATTGGCACTGTTAGGCTAAAAGAATTGTTCTATGATACTGGAAAAATGGATTCTTTAGAAGAATTTATAAAACCAATTTTAGAACAAATTCCTAAAGAATTTTGCAATCAAAACCTTATTGCAATAGGTGGAAGCTTAAGAGCAATATCTAATTCCATCATGCAAAAAAATTCCTATCCACTGAAAAATTTACATGATTTTCGCTATATGCTAGATGAAGAAAAAGGACATATTTTAAAAATTTTTAATTCAAACTTAGACTCTTTAATCAATTTTGGTATAAAAAAGGATCGTTTTGATACCATTAAAGAGGGTATATTTATTTTTTTAAAGATTGCGGAAAAAATAAAAGCCAAACAAGTTATCACGAGCGGGGTTGGAATCAGAGAAGGAGTTTATTTGCAAGATTTACTTCGTCCTAAAATCACATTTCCACCAAATTTCAATCCTAGTTTAAAATGTTTGCAAGATAAATTTTTACAATCAAAACAAAAAAATAAAACTCCACATTTTACTCTGCAAATTTTTACAACACTTAAAAATCTTCATAAACTTAACGATAACTATAAGCATACTTTACTAAATGCTGCTAAATTATGCCATATTGGAGAATATTTAAATTTCTATTTTGCTAATGAACACTCTGCTCATTTTGTACTAGGTGGATTAAATTATGGATTTTCACATAAAGAAAAAGCTTTAATTGCTAGCATTATTAAGCTTAATGGAAAAAAAGTTAATCCTTATAATCTTGAACCCTATAAGCAACTTTTACCCAATATTCATACCATTTCATGGCTTAATTTTATTTTGTGCCTAGCTAAAACTTTAAGCACAAATGAAGATAAGATTGATTTTGCTTTTGCAAACAATACTCTTTATATATATCAAGAAAACAAAATTCTTAATTTACCTAAAGATGAGCTCAAAAAAATTGCAAAACCAGCTACCATAGCATTAGCAATCAATCAAAAAATTTAAGATTTTTTACCTTTTTGACGCTGCTCTATAAGATTTTGAATTCTTTTTTTATTCTCTTCAAAAAAAGAATCAAAATTTTTCTCTGTTTTTTCTGTATGTTTTATTGTTTGTTCCTCTGGAATTTCAACACTTTCTAAAAGCACATTGGAATTACCTATTATCATTGTATAACGTTTATTAGCGTGATCAAAAACAACAAGTTGATTATTTTTATCTAAAAATCTTTGGAAAATCATAGTAAAATCTCTAGAAACATTGTTATTTTTATAAACCATAGTCTTTTTAAACCACCAAAGCACTATTAACAAAATAACTAAAATCAGCATTACTAAGATATAATTTGTATAATCATACCCTTCTAAACTTGTACTTTTTGGTTTAGGCATTAATTCTTGAGAATTATTCGCAGTTGTTGTAGGTACAGATTCGATATTTGCTTTCCCTTGCTCTATAGCTCGTATCCTTACTCCAAATTTATCATTGATAGAGCTAAGTTCTAAATTAATATTTTGTTTGTTTTGTAGCATAATATAGGTATTATTATTTTTAGAACTAATACTAATTTTATCTACAAGTTGAGAGTTAAGTTCTTTTAATTCATCTTTAGAATACGTTAAATCACTAAAAGTTAAAAGAGTTAAATTTTTTTCTTTTTTTTGAGAAATCTTGCCATTATAAGCATTATCAAAAGAAAGCATTAAATCTACTCGGTCATTTCTATCGTAGATATTATAACTAATCAACTCAACACTATATAAAGGTAAAATTAAAAAAAATAATACTAGTAATCTCATTTAAATTTCTTTTTTAAAGTATTGAAGCACAGTCTTAGAATCCAAAATTTCATTAATTCTTATAGCGAGATTTTTTTCATAAACCATAACCTCGCCTTTGCCAAAAATTCTTTTATTGATATAAAGCTCAACGCTTTCTCCAGCAGGCTTTTCAAGATCAATAACCGAACCTACTTCAAGTTTTAAAAGCTCTGCTACACTCATATTTGTAGTTCCAAGCTCGCTTACAAAATCTACTGTAATATCTAAGATATCTTCATAAGATTGTAAAAGCCCATGATGAATGTTAAACTCTATATCATCGCTCATTATTTGCAATATCCTATTCTAAAATAACAATTTTCAAATTTATAAGTTAAAGCTTCATCTAGAACTATTTCAGAAAAATCAACTTTTCCTAAATATTCCGGAATTCCAAGTTTATACTCGTCATCACCCTTGGCATCATTTAACAAATTTTTAGCATAACCTATAATCTGATTGGCACATTCTTTAGTTAAATCACACCAGTCATCTTCTTTAAATTTTTCATCATTAATTAAAATTTCTGCAATTTTTTTTAAAAATTCTTTTGGAAAAAATAAATAAAAATTACATTCTCCTTCGCTTTTGCCCATGATAGGAATACTCGCTCCATAAAGTTCACCGCTTATATCTTGAGCTGCTTCAATGCGAAGTCTTAAGATATGCTCGCAAAAATGAGTGATGGAATACTCAAGAATCTTTAACATAGCTACCACCTTTATAAAAAACTTAATTTAAAATTATAGTAAATATAAAATAAAAATATGTTTTAAAATTTTATTTTTTGAAAATTTCTTCAATATCTTTCATTATTATATCTAATTTTTCTTGTTTAAAACATTTTACTATACTAGTTCCTACAATCACTCCGTCAGCAACTTTTCTCATTCTTTTTACATCTTGATTATTTTGAATACCAAAACCCACAAAAATAGGTAAATTTGTAAAAGATCTGATTTCTTTTACTTTATCTTGCAAGATTGCTTCTTCGACACTTTTTATACCTGTAATACCTATACTTGCTAATAAATAAATAAAACCTTTAGCATGTTTTACCAACTTTTTAACCCTTTCTTTAGGGGTTGTAACGCTTACAAGCGTGATTAAAGCTATATTATATCTTTCACACTCTTTAATCAAATCATCACTTTCTTCAAAACTTAATTCAGGTACAATCAAAGCACAAATCCCTAAAGATTTTGCTTTTTTCACAAATTTTTCCAAGCCATAAGAAAAAATTAGATTATAATAAACCATAAAAATCAAAGCTTTTTTAGTTTTGATCCTAGCTAAAAGCTCAAAAACATTGTAAATATCTACACCTTGATCAAGAGCTATTTTTGCCGCATCTGCAATAATCTCACCATCGGCAATAGGATCACTATAAGCAACACCAAGTTCTAAAATATCAATAGGGCTTTGATCTAATCTTTGCAAAAAAGCTTCACTTGTTTGAAGATTTGGATAACCTAAAACCGTGTAAGCCACATTTGCATTTTCTTTATAAAATTTTCTAAAATCAACCATAAATCACCCCTTTTTTATAATCTCTAATCATTTGCATATCTTTATCTCCCCTACCTGAAAGATTTACTACTATCACGCTTTTCTTTTTTAAAGTTGGACAAAGTTTTTCTAAAAACGCTAAAGCATGCGAACTTTCAATCGCTGCAATAATACCTTCCTCTTTGCAAAGTAATTTTAAAGCTTGCATACATTCTT
This sequence comes from Campylobacter sp. BCW_6889, assembly GCF_001762535.1. Lineage (NCBI taxonomy): Bacteria > Pseudomonadati > Campylobacterota > Epsilonproteobacteria > Campylobacterales > Campylobacteraceae > Campylobacter > Campylobacter sp. BCW_6889. Next base: position 79,239 of record NZ_MJWZ01000055.1, read on the forward strand.
CATCACTTATAGCATGATATTGCGCTCTTTTACTTTCAAATAAAAAAGCATGCAAAGGACCAATTCCTGGATAATCAAGCCCTGCAGAAACACTATGCACAGGCAAGATATTGCCTAAATCATCTTGTAAAACCTTGGTTTTCATACCGTGAATAATGCCTGTTTTTCCCTTATTTAAAGTCGCTGCATGATAAGGTGTATCGATGCCAAGCCCCCCTGCTTCAATACCTATAAGTTTAACATTTTCATCTTTGATAAAATCATAAAATATTCCTGCTGCATTGCTTCCACCCCCAACAGCTGCGATAATATAATCTACTTTTTTATTGAGTTTTTGAAGTTGCATTTTGCATTCTTTTCCTATAATGCTTTGAAAATGCGTTACCATTTTAGGATAAGGATAAGGACCTACCGCACTTCCAACCACATAAAAAATATTTTTAATATCTCCAACCCAAGCTTGAATAGCCGCAGTAGTAGCTTCTTTTAGAGTTTTAAGCCCACTTTGTACTGCATGAATTTTAGCACCCAAAAGCTCCATTTTATAAACATTTAAAGCCTGTCTTTGTACATCAGTTGCTCCCATGTAAATTTCACATTCAAGTCCTAAAAGTGCTGCTGCAGTGGCTGTTGCAAGTCCGTGTTGACCTGCTCCTGTTTCTGCTATGATTTTTTTCTTTCCCATTTTTTTTGCTAAAAGGGCTTGAGCGATGGCATTATTGATTTTATGTGCTCCAGTATGATTTAAATCCTCGCGTTTTAAATAAATTTCATGCTGATATTTTTTGCTTAAATTTCTAGCAAAATAAAGCGGAGTAGGACGCCCCACATAAGTTTTTAAAAGCTCGTTTAATTCTTTTTTAAAGAGTTTATCTTTAAAAAATTTCAAAAAAGCACCTTCTAGCTCATTTAAAGCAAACATTGCACTTTCAGGCAAAAACTGCCCACCAAAATCCCCATAATATGCTTTTTTCATTTTTTCAGCTCCTTTAAAATTTGTTTTATTTTATTGATATCTTTTAAGCCTTTTTCATCTTCAAGTTTTGAATTAAGATCTAAAATTTTAGCTCCTGTTTTTACAGCCTTATGAATATTGTCCAAACCTATGCCTCCAGCTAATGCAAAATCTTTAGTATAAGAACTTAATAAAGTCCAATTAAAACTTATTCCATTACCGCCCTTTAAAATTCCCTTAGCATCAAAAAGCACTAAATCAGCAAAAATTTCACTTTTTAAATCTAAACTATCTTCCACACTTATCACCTGCCATACAAAAACATTTTGCACCTTTAAAATTTCAAATTCTTCTTTGGTAATAGTGCGATAAATTTGTACTCCATCAAGCTTAGCTTCTTGAATACATCTTAAAATTTGTTCTAAATTTTCATCTACAAAAACACCGACAACTTTTTTATCTTTTTCATGAAAAATTGCACTCAAATTTCTTGCTTGTTCTAAACTCACTCTTCTTGGACTTTTAGCAAAAATAAGTCCAAAAAAATCAATATTTAAAAAAGCTAAATCTTTGGCATTTTTTTCATCTTTAATGCCACAAATTTTAAGCTTTAACATAAGCTTGATACTCCTTAAAATACTCTATAACCTTACCTGAATAAATGGCTTCTAAAATCATATCTTTAGCCACTAAAGGCGAACTTGCTTTATTGGCTGTATAAAGTGCAAACATAGCATTTAAAACTACTAAATCAAATTTTGCCCCTTGCATTTTACCACTTAAAATATCTTTTAAATCCTTAGCGTTTTCATATGCACTAGACCCTATGATTTCACTATGAAAAGCTCTTTTAAAACCAAATTGTTCAGGACAGATAGAATACTCTAAAATTTCTCCTTCACAAAGTTCATAAATTTTACTTTCATCACAAATACTAAGCTCATCCATACCATCATTTCCTCTTACCACTAAAGCTTTTTTGCGTCCTAAATTTTTTAAAACCTCTATCAAAAGCCTATGCACAGGTGCGTGATAATTTCCCATAAGTTGATATTTTAACTTTAAATTAGGGTGCAATAAAGGACCTAAAACATTAAAAACCGTTCTTACTCCAAGTCTTGATCTGATCTCTTTAAGTTCTCCTACTAAAGGATGAAAAAATGGAGCATGTAAAAAACTAAGCCCTTGATTATTTAGTTGTTTTAAAACTGATTCTAAAGTGTTTGGAGTAGTTATATTTAAAGCTTCTAACACATCTGTACTTCCGCTAGAACTTGAAATGGCACGATTTCCGTGTTTGGCTACTTTTACTCCTAAAGCTGCTAAAATAAAAGCACTAGTCGTAGAAACATTGATACTTTTAAAACCATCTCCACCTGTTCCACAAATATCAATCATCTCACTCTTATCACTAAAAGTTTGAGAATATCTTAAAATTTGTCTTACAAAAGCACTTAAAGATTTTTCGTTTAAAGACTTTTCAGTGATTAAAATCAACAAAGCCGCCACTTGCAAAATTTCATAATCTTTAGACATAATAATCTTACAAATTTGCTCAAAATCATCACTTTGTAAAAAATGATTTTCACTCATTTTTTGCAAATAAAAACTTAAAGGATTTTCCTGTTTTTGTGATTTTTTTATATCTTGTTTTAAAAAATTAGAAAAAAGTTGTAAGCCATATTCACTAAAATAGCTTTCAGGATGAAATTGCACACCATAATAAGGTAAATTTTTATGTCCCAAAGCCATAATCACACCCTTTTCATCAAGGGCTAAAATTTCAAGCTCATCACTAAGCTGTTTAACCTCTAAAGAATGATAACGCATCACGCTAAAATTTAAAGGTAAATTAGAAAATAATTCATTTTCCCTGCACTGTTTTATCAAAGAATTTTTTGCATGCATAGGCTCTTGCATCTTAACCACTAAAGAATCAAAAGCTAAAGCTAAAGCTTGATGTCCTAAGCAAATGCCCAAAACAGGGATATTAAGCCTTGCTTTAAAAATTTCAAGACAAATCCCACTTTGACTTGGATGCTTTGGACCAGGACTTAAAATAATATGAGTAGGATTTAAATTTTTAATTTCACTCAGAGAAATTTCATCATTTCTTCTTACTAAAATTTCATCATTACTGAGTTGTTCTAACATGCTTTTAACATTAAAGACAAAAGAATCATAATTATCAATTAAAAGTATCATTGATTTTCCTTTTTTAAATTTTCAAAAGCTACTAAAAGAGCCTTGCGTTTAGCACAAATTTCTGCATATTCTTTTTGACTCTCACTTTGTAAAACAATACCAGCCCCACTTGCCAAATAAGCCTTATCTTGAGTAAAAAAAGCGCAACGGATTAAAATCGCTAAAGTTATATCTTCATTAAAATTTAAAAATCCTACCGCACCACCATAAATTCCACGATCGCAATCTTCAAGCTCACCAATGATCTCTAAAGCTCTTATTTTAGGAGCTCCGCTTAAAGTTCCCGCTGGAAAAACTGCTTCAATCACATCGAAAATACTCGCATCTTCTTTCATATTGGCATACACTTCACTCACTATATGCATTACAAATTTATTTTTAATAATAGAAAAAAGATTTTCCACTCTTGTTTGAGTGCCAAATTTAGAAGCATCATTTCTTGCTAAATCTACAAGCATCTTATGTTCACTAAGTTCTTTTTCATCACTTAAAAGATCTTTTTCTAAAGCCAAAAGATTGCAGTTATTTTCCAAATTTCTAGTTCCAGCAATAGGAGCTAAATAAATCTCTCTTTTTTTAATTTTCAATAAAAACTCTGGAGAAGAACCCAAAACAGCACCATATTTACTTGGAAAATAAAACATATAAGCGCTTGGATTTATAGCACTTAAACTCTCATAATAGTCAAAAGCATTTACTTGATGCTTGATGCAAAGTTGCTTACTTAAGACCACTTGAAAAATATCTCCACTTAAAAGATATTCTTTAGCTTTTTCACACATTTTTAAAAAATCATTTTTTTCATCTTCTAAAGAGTTTAAAATTTCAAAATCATTTTTTTGTTTCTTTTTCATTGGCTCAATATCATCTTTTAAATATTCAAAATATTTTGAAGCACCAAATTTAAAAAACATTTTGCTATTTTTCTCATAAATCAAATAAGCTTTAGCATTGGCAAATAAAAATAAAGGAAAATCATAATTTTTCTTAGAAGAAAGTGGAATTTTTTCAAACAAAGATACAAAATTCGCACTAAAAACTCCAAAAAATCCAGCAAAGTCGCAAATTTTATTCTTACTTAAAGCTTCATAATATTTTGCCTTAAACTCGCTAAATGATAATTCATTAGCATCTAAATAATCACAATCAATCCCTATAATTACCTTAGTCAAATCCTCTGCAAAATAAGAATTTTCAAATTTTTCAAGGATTTGTCTGTAATAAAAATTTACATTTTTAACAAACATAATAAACCTTTTTTTAAAAAAATAAATTAAAATAATATTAAAGAAAAAATTTGGATAAAAAGAAGTTTAGAAACGCCAATAGCGAAGAGTGTGTGTAAATTTTGAAATCAAAGAATTATTAAAAAAATCATTTTCACTCATCTTTTACCTTTCTTATAAAATATTTCAAAAATTAAGACTTTTATGAAAATTTTTAAAGTCTAAATTAATTTTAATCAATAAATATAAATTTTGCTTTAAATTTAAAATAAATATTATAAAATCTTTATATTTTATAATATTTTGAAACATTTTTACGATGCTTAAAGTTACCAAAAAAATATTCTATTTTTATAAAAAACTAAGATAATACTTAGCTTAGCAAGATAAAATTATTCCATATTTGAAATATTTAATATTTTTTAGGAAAAGCTATGGAAATCACAGATTTACCTTATCTAATTATAGGAATCATTTCAGGTATTGCTTCTGGACTTTTTGGTATTGGTGGAGGTATGATTATCGTTCCTTCTATGTTCGCACTTGGAACAAGTGCTCACCATGCTATCGGAATTTCAGTATTGCAAATGATTTTTGCAGCAGTTTTTGGCTCTTATATTAATTATAAGAAAAAAAATCTAAATCTTAAAGATGGTATTATGATAGGTTTTGGAGGGCTCATAGGGGCAAGCTTTAGCGGAATGCTTTTAAAAGCTTTAAGCGATGTAGCTCTTACTAGCGTATTTTTGGCGGTAAGTTGTATATTTTTTATCAAATATGCTTTTGGAATTAAAGAAAACATTGTGCAAAATCAAAGAAGCGTTTGGGTAAAGAATGTCATTTTATTTATTGCTGGAGCTTTTACTGGTATTTTTGCTATTTCTTTGGGAATTGGTGGTGGACTTTTAATTGCTCCAATTTTAGCTTATTTTTTAGGCTATGATAGTAAAAAAGTTGTTTCTTTATCCTTGTTTTTTGTTATTTTTGCTTCAGTCTCTGGTATTATATCTTTTTCAAATTCTGGAGTTATAGACTCTGAAGTTATTCATAAAGGAATACTAGTAGGTATAGCTTCTATGGTTGGAGTTTTTATAGGAATTAAAATCATAGAAAAAATGCATATTTCAGCTCATAGAAAAATTTTACTTTGCGTATATGCCTTATCAATACTTGGAACCACCCACTCTTTGCTTAATAAGCTAAATCTTATAAATTTTTAACTTGGATTCATCCAAGTTCTTTTAATATTATTATGCTAAAATCTTAAATTTATTTTAATGTTTAGGAAAGACTATGAACGATACCATCAAAATCATTGGCGCAAGAGAAAATAACCTAAAAAATATCCACCTTGAAATTCCCAAAAACAAACTCATTGTTTTTACAGGACTGAGTGGAAGTGGAAAATCAACCCTTGCTTTTGGCACTCTTTATGCTGAGGGACAACGCCGTTATATAGAAAGTTTAAGTGCTTATGCCAGACAATTTTTAGATAAGGTAGGCAAACCTGATGTCGATAAAATCGAAGGTTTAACTCCAGCCATTGCTATAGATCAAAAAACTACTTCTAAAAATCCACGCTCTACTGTAGGAACCATCACTGAAATTTATGATTATCTAAGACTTTTATATGCAAGAGTTGGCATTCAACATTGTCATCAATGTGGACAAAAAATCTCATCTATGAGTGCAAGTGATATAGTCAGTGAAATTTTAAAATTTCCAAAAGGTGCAAAAATCATTATCTACGCTCCACTCATACGAGAAAAAAAAGGAACTTATTCAGATTTACTTGAAAATTTACGCAACAAAGGCTATGTAAGAGCTCAAATTGATGGAGTTTTAGTAAGGCTTGATGAAGAAATTGAACTGGCTAAAACCAAAAAACACACCATTAAACTTGTCATAGATAGGCTTGAAATTCAAGAAGATTTACTCTCTCGCCTTGCAAGCGATATAGAAAAAGGCTTACAAGAAAGCTTTGGAGAAATAGAAATAGAAGTTTTAAATCACGAAGAAATAAATCTTAATAAATACTATCATTTTAGCGAACACTGCGCTTGTTTTGATTGTAAAATTTCTTTTGTTCCACTCGAGCCTTTAAGCTTTTCTTTTAATTCTCCAAAAGGAGCATGTGAATCTTGCGATGGACTTGGAATTCGTTATACTTTAGATATGAAAAAAATCATCGATGAAAATTTAAGTCTCGAAAACGGTGCTGTTAAAATCATGTATGGTTTTAATAAAAGTTATTATTATAAATTCCTAATCGCCTTTTGCGAACAAAATGAAATTCCTATCAAAATACCTTTTATGCAATTAAACGAAGAGCAAAAACGCCTTGTATTGTATGGTAATGCCAAAACTATAGAATTTCTTTGGAAAAGAAATCGTCTAAAACGCACTTTTGAAGGCGTGGTTAAAATGGCTTATGAAATGCTAAAAGATGAAAAAGATTTAGCCGAATATATGAGTGAAAAAATTTGTAAAGACTGCGGTGGGCATCGTTTAAAACCCGAAAGTTTAGCCGTGAAAGTAGCCAAAAAAGGCTTGGGTGAAATTTTAAATATGAGCATAGAAGATAGTACGGCCTTTTTTGCAGATGAGAAAAATTTTTCTTATTTAAGCGAGCAACAAAAACTTATTTCTAAACCTATCCTAAAAGAAATCAACGAAAGATTGTTTTTCTTGCATGATGTGGGGCTAGGTTATCTTTCTTTAGGGCGTGATGCAAGAACGATTAGTGGGGGTGAAGCACAAAGAATCCGCATAGCTTCACAAATTGGCAGTGGTTTAAGCGGAGTGATGTATGTCTTAGATGAGCCTAGCATAGGACTTCATGAAAGAGATACTGCAAAACTGATTAAAACTTTAAGAAATTTACAACAAAAGGGCAATACCCTAATTGTCGTAGAACATGATAAAATGACCATAGAAGAAGCAGATTTTATTGTAGATATTGGTCCAAAAGCAGGAAAATTTGGGGGTGAGGTTGTATTTAGTGGAACTTATAAAGAACTTTTAAAAAGCAAAAGCGAAACTGCACTTTATATGAATGGTAAAAAACAAATTTCACAACTTCAAAACAGAACACAGAAAGAATGGCTTGAGCTTAAAAATGTAAATATTAACAATATCCAAGATTTAAGCGTAAAATTTCCTTTACAAAATTTAGTCGCTATAACAGGAGTTTCAGGTTCTGGAAAAAGCTCTTTAATACTTCAAACCTTACTTCCTTTTGCGCAAGAGGAATTAAACCGTGCAAAAAAAGTTAAAAAACTTGGTGGAGTGCAAATAGAAGGACTTGAAAAACTTGATAAAGTCATTTATCTTGATCAAAGCCCAATTGGGCGCACACCACGTTCAAATCCTGCCACCTATACAGGCGCTATGGATGAAATCAGAAATCTTTTTGCCGCCACTAAAGAAGCCAAAATGCGTGGTTATAAAGCCGGACGCTTTTCTTTTAATGTCAAGGGTGGAAGATGTGAGAAGTGTAGCGGAGATGGAGAAATCAAAATAGAAATGCATTTTTTACCTGATGTTATGGTAGTTTGTGATACTTGCGGGGGCAAACGCTACAATGACGCCACGCTAGAAATCAAATATAAGGGTAAAAATATCAGTGAAATTTTAAATATGAGTGTTTTAGAAGCGAGTGAATTTTTTACAGCCGTTCCTAAAATCAAACAAAAATTAGACACTCTAGTAAAAGTGGGCTTAGACTATCTAACCCTAGGACAAAATGCCACCACCTTAAGCGGGGGTGAAGCACAAAGAATCAAACTTGCTAAAGAACTAAGCCGTAGCGATACAGGAAAAACTCTTTATATACTTGATGAACCTACAACAGGACTGCATTTTGAAGATGTCAATAAACTCATCTTAGTTTTACAACATTTGGTTGATCTTAAAAATTCTGTTTTTGTGATAGAACATAATTTAGATGTGATTAAAAATGCTGATTATATCATCGATATGGGGCCTGAAGGCGGAGTTAAAGGTGGAAAAGTTATAAGCACAGGAAGCGTAGAAAAAGTCGCTAAAGAACACAAAAAAACCCGTTCTTACACAGGATATTATCTAGACTTAGAGCTTAAAAATACACAAAAATCATAATTTTATGTTTGATTTTTTATATAATGATATAAGTTATTTAGGACTTTTTATAGTGTGTTTTCTTTCAAGCACACTATTACCTTTGGCAAGCGAAGCCTTTGTTTTAGGCTTTATAAAACTTGATTTTAATCCAAATTTGGTACTTATCGTAGCTACTTTGGGTAATACCTTAGGAAGTTTAAGTACTTATAGCTTGGCTTATCTTGGTAAGCAAAAAATTTTAGAAAAATACTTTAGCAAATCCTTAAAAAAATTAGAAAATTTCAATGCTAATTTTGCTAAATTTGGAAGTATATTTGCTTTTTTAAGCTTTTTACCTTTAGCGGGAGATCTTTTTGCCTTAGGACTTGGTTTTGCGAAATATTCTTTTTTAAAAACTATATTTTTTATCTTACTTGGAAAATTAAGTCGTTATGCTTTCATAATTTTCATAGCAAACTCCTTTTAAAAGCCTCTCTTTTATAAGTTTTAAAAGCTTTGTATTATCTACATTTTTTAAAATTTTAACACAATTTTTAGTGCTTAAATCCACCCCCATACTCATTTTTGGTTCTTTAAAACAACGCCAACTCATACCTCTTGCCAAAGAACTATCACAAATAACATCAGCATAACACTCATCAAAATCTGCAATACTAGAATCTAATGCATAAGCTATCGTTAAAGCGTCATGTATCCAAGTTCCCTTTATACCACGTGTTTTAGAAGCATAATCAATCCAAACACCTAAAGTTTCAACGATAAAATCGCATAAAATATTCTTAGCTTGCAACTCTTTTAAATCCTCATGAGTCAATAAAGTCTGCATGGTTACATTATAAGGTACGAGTGTAATTTTAGCTCTTGAATTTAACACTATACTAGCCGCCTCAGGATCGAAACCAAAATTTGTATCTTTAGTGTAATAAGGCATATCAAAACTACCGCCCATAATAAAAAGCTCTTTAAGATTTATATCAAAATCTTTAAAAATTTTCATAGCCATAGCGATATTTGTCAAAGGTCCTATCGCACAAATAGAAATTTCTTTAGGATTTTTACCCACCAACTCACCCATTTTAAAAATCGCATCAGGATTTATATTTTCTAAAATTTCAGGACTTTTTATATTTTCCCAAAGATATTCGAGTTTAAAATTTTTTACACTTTCATCAAGTCTTTGACGCCAAGCTTTACTTGGTTCTTTTAAGGCTTCATTCGCTCCTAAATAAACGGGGATATTTAAATTTAAACGTTTAAATAAATCCTTAGCCACGCTATAGGCAACAAGACTTGGAACATTACCGCAAATTGTGCTTAGCATTTCAAGTTTGATTTCTTTAGATGCCAAAATCAAAGCAAGCGCTAAACCATCATCGGTATTTGCTCCTGCAATAGCATTGCCTATATCCGTGTCTAAGATAAGTCTCATATCGCATCTTCTATTTTATTTAAATCCCTGCCTCTAGTTTCTGGCGCAAAAAATGTAGTCACAAAACCTATACCTGCAGTTAATACAAAATACGTTGCGATAGGCCACCAAGTGCCATAATACGCAAGCAAAGCAGAAGCCACCATAGGCGCTGTTCCTCCTGAAAGAATAGAACCTAGCTCCTTAGCAAAAGCCATTTTTGTATAACGGTTTTTTACCCCAAAAAGTTCTACACCCCAAGCCGCTTGTACACCAAAAATCCCTAAAGATGCTAAAGACATACCTACAATAATAGTTAAAATCACAATAATTTCATTTTTACTATCTAAAAGCATAAAAGCAGGAAAAGCATAAATCATCAAAAGCAAACAAAACATTCTATAAGTAATACGTCTTCCAAATCTATCACTTAAATAACCTGCCAAAGGAATAACCAAAAAACCCACCAATGAAGCTATCATTACCGCTGTAGTGGCAACTGATTTGTCTAAAAGTAAAATTTTAGTCACATAACCTACAATAAAACCTTGCGCAAGATAAGAAGGTCCGTTTTCGCCTATTCTTAAGCCTACCATAGTCCAAAAAGCACGACTTCTTTGCCAAAAACTTCTTTCATCTTTTTTCATATGCTTTTCGTTATTAAGACGCAATTTCATCATTTCATTTTTTTGCTTTTCAAAAACAGGGGTTTCTTTGACATGAAAACGAATATATACAGCAAAAAGAGCGATTAAAATACTTCCCATAAAAGGAACTCTCCAGCCCCATTCTTTAAAACTTGCTTCATCCATTTGTACCATCAAAAGCCATACAAAAGACGCAAGCAAAGTTCCGCTATTTGATCCTAAAGCAATCACAGAAGAAACAAGCCCTCTTCTCTTGCTAGGAGCATATTCTCCAAGCATAACTGTTCCACCTGAAAGTTCAGCTCCTGCACCAAAACCCTGTATAAAACGTAATATAACCAAACAAATAGGCGCCCAAACACCAATCACTGCATAACTTGGAATAAAACCTATAAGAGTAGTTGAAATTCCCATTAAAGCTATTGTAGCCATCATAACATTTTTTCTTCCGTGTTTATCACCTAAATAACCAAAAAACAAAGCCCCAATAGGTCTTGCAATAAAACCTATGCCATAAGTTACAAAACTAAGTAAAAGTGCAATTACTGGAGTTTGCTCAGGAAAAAACACTTCTGAAAAAATTGTTGCAGCTGCTAAACCATAAAGTGCAAAATCTGCATATTCCATAGCAGTTCCCAACCAGCAAGAAAAAACTGCCTTTTTAAAAACTTTCCTACCTTCAGGCGTGTTAAAATTCTTATCCGCAATTCCATCAATTTGCTGATTTGTCATTACATTATCCTTATATTTTAATATATTTTTTTATAAATAATTTGTAATTATGGCTAAAAATTGCAGTGTTTTTGCTTAAAGATCTTAAATTGTAGACATTTTAAGCAAAATTTTGAAATAATACAACTTAAAAATATATTTTATCAAAAGAAGAAATTATTATGAAAACTTTAACTATTATCGATACTTTTGGATTTTTTTTCAGACTTTACTACGCATTAAAAGGTTTTAAAAATTCACAAGGACAAGCTAGTGGAATGATTAGCGGTTTTGCAAATTTTATTTATAGCTTAAAAAATGAACATAAAAGTGATTATATTGTTTTTGCATTAGACTCCAAAGGAAAAACTTTTCGTAGTGAAATTGATCCAAACTACAAACAAAATCGCACTCCACCACCACCTGAACTTCTAGAACAAATTCCAATTTGCATAGAGATGATAGAAAAAATGGGTTTTATAAGCGTTTCTAGGGAAGGTTATGAAGCCGATGATATCATCGCTTCTTTTGTAAAAACTTGTGAAGATAGGGACATTTTTGTACGCATTATCACTCAAGATAAAGATCTTTATCAACTCATAAAAGATGGTAAAACAAGCATTTACAGTCCCATTTCTAAAAACGACTATGATGAAGCAGCGTGTTTAGAAAAATACGGAGTAAAACCTAATCAAATCAGAGATTTTTTAGCTCTTTGCGGAGATAGTTCTGATAATATTCCAGGCGTTAAAGGTATAGGCGCAAAAGGAGCCAAAACCTTACTTGATGAATTTGGCAGCATAGAAGGAATTTATGAAAATTTAACTCTAATACGCAACGAAAGAAGTCGTAACTTGCTTTTAGAGGGTAAAGAAAATGCATTTTTAAGCAAAAAATTAGCTTCTTTGTATGACAATTTAGAAGTGCAAAATCTCATAGAAAAAGCCACTTATCCTGATGAAGAACCTCTTTTAAAAATACTTGAAATTTTAGAACATTACGAACTTAATACTTTGCTTAAAAAACTACGTCAAAATCCTGATAATAAAGATAAAAATTTAGGTTTTAAAACCACTTTAATACAAGATGAAAACAAACTTTTTGAAATTTTAAATACCCTTGATAAAGAAAGCATTATTGCTTTTGATACTGAAACTACAGGAATTGATACAAAAGAAGCAAAAATTGTTGGTTTTAGTTTTTGCATGAGTGAAAGTGAAGCCTTTTACGTGCCTTTAACTCATAATTATCTTGGAGTAGGTGAGCAAATCTCATTGCAAAGTGCCAAAAAAGCTATAGAACTAATCTTTGATCATTTTGTTATAGGGCACAATCTCAAATATGATTTTAAAATCATTCAAAATAATTTTGGATTAAATTTGCCTCAAAAATACGCAGATACAATGATTTTAGCATGGCTTAAAAATCCTTCTTTAAGAGTAAATATGGATGATTTAGCCTTAAGACTTTTTAATTATGAAACCTTACATTTTGAAAGTCTTGTTGAAAAAGGAGAAAATTTTGCAAGCGTAGAACTTGAAAAAGCTTGCAAATACGCAGCAGAAGATGCTTATATCACTTTAAGATTTTATCTTTATTTTTTAAAAAATCTTGAAGCTCCTTTATTAGAACTTGCTAAAAACTGCGAATTTGATTTTATAAAAATCATTATGATGATGGAAGAAAATGGCATAAAGCTTGATACAAATGCACTTGAAGCCCTTATGAAAAAATTTGAAAATGAAATCAAAAATTTAAGTGAAGAAATTTATACTCTTTGTGAGGATAGATTTAACCTAAACTCACCTAAACAAGTAGGTGATATACTTTTTGAAAAACTCAAACTTCCAAGTGGAAAAAAAGGCAAAACAGGATATTCTACCGATGAAAAAGTTTTAAATGCAGTTTTAGATAAACATCCTGTAATTGCCAAAATTTTAGATTATAGAGAACTTGCCAAACTTTATTCCACTTATTGCGAACCTTTGTTAAAACTAGCGTTAAAAGATGAAAATTCACGCATTTACTCAAGTTTTTTACAAACTGGAACTGCAACGGGTCGCCTTTCATCTAAAGATCCAAATTTGCAAAATATTCCTGCGCACGGACAATACGCAAAAGATTATAAATCTTGCTTTGTAGCTAAAGATGGATTTAGTTTTATCTCTCTTGATTATTCTCAAATCGAACTTAGAATGCTTGCACATTTTAGCGAAGATGAAAAACTTTTAAATGCTTTTGCCAATGATGAAGATATACATGCAAGAACAGCTATAATGATTTTTGGAGAAAGCAATTATGAAACCAGAAGTGTTGCAAAAAGTATAAATTTTGGACTTATTTATGGCATGGGCTATAAAACTTTAAGTCAAAATTTAAAAATAGAAGCTCATTTAGCCAAATCTTATATAGAAAAATATTTTGAAAATTTTACTAGCATTAAAAAATATTTTGAAACAGTTAAAAACGAAGCTAAACAAAATGGTTTTATCACTACTTTAAACAGTCGCAAACGTTATTTTGATTTTGAAAATGCAAAACCTATGCAAATTGCCATGTATGAAAGAGAAAGTATTAATTCAATCTTACAAGGCTCAGCAGCAGATGTAATCAAACTTGCTATGTTAGAAATCGATAAAGAATTAAATGAAGACAAAAAGCTTATTTTACAAATTCATGATGAATTAATTTTTGAAGTAAAAGATGATTTATGTGAAAATTTTGTAAAAAAAACTAGAGATATTATGGAAAATATAGTAAAATTAAAAGTAAAATTAAAAACAAGCTCAAGTATTGCCAAAAATTGGGGCGATTTAAAATAATCAAGGAGATATTTATATGGATCTTTCAACCATACTGGGAATGGTGCTTGCAGTTACTAGTATTTCAGTAGGAGATATACTAGAAGGTGGTAATCCTTTACATGTTATACATCTTTCTTCCTTTCTTATAGTTATGCCAACAGCTGCATTTTGTGCAATGACTTCTACACATAAAAAAATTGTAAAAGCAGCTTATAAAGAACTCAAAGTTGTCTTTAAAGGCTCTGGAGTAAATCTACCTGAAAGGATAGCCCAGTTAATAGAATTTGCTATTATTGCAAGAAGAGATGGGCTTTTAGCATTAGAATCAAGAACCAATGAGATTGAAAATGAATTTTTAAAAAACGCTATGATGATGCTTGTAGACGGTAAAAGCTTTGAAGAAATTCACGAAAGCATGGAAATACAAACCGAACAACTTGAAGAGCATTATAAAGAATGTGCAGAATATTGGATAGTATTTGGAGAAACTTGCCCTACCATGGGACTTGTTGGAGCGGTTTTTGGTCTTATTCTAGCTCTTAAATTACTAGACAATCCCCAAGCAATGGCAGCGGGTATTTCAGGTGCTTTTACAGCTACGGTTACTGGGATTTTTGGTGCTTATGCGCTTTTTGCACCTTGGGGAAGAAAAATGAAAGCTAATGGAATGGATCTTGTAAAAGAGCAAATTGTCATCACTGAAGCCATAAAAGGAATTGCAGAAGGTGCGAATCCTAGAGATTTGGAAGCTAAGCTTTTTAATTTCTTAAGTCACGATGATCCAAAAATTTCACAATTTGACAAAGGTTAAAAATGGCCAAGAAACATAAATGTCCAGAATGTCCTGCAGGTGAAAAATGGGCTGTACCTTATGCAGACTTTCTAAGTTTGCTTTTGGCACTTTTTATTGCTCTTTGGGCAATTTCCAAAACAAATCCTGCTAAAGTAGAGGCTTTAAAAACCGAATTTGTTAAAATCTTTGATTATACCTCTACTCAAACAGTCAAAGAAGAGAGTAAAACCCAAGAAAAATATAAGGGTGCAGCAAAAGAAGAAAGTGATGAACTCAAATCGTTAAAACAAATGACTATGACACAGCAAGAAACCATCAAACGTCTTCAAGCAGCTCTAGATCAAAGCGACAATCAGGTTGCTCTTAACCTTCCATCTAAAGTTGAATTTGAAAGAGGTAGTGCTCAAATCGTTTCAGCTGATATACAAGATTATTTAAAACGTATGGCTGAACTAACAACATATTTGCCACCTCAAGCAAAAATAGAAATTAGAGGCTATACAGACAATAGCGACTCTATTATAAGAAGTTATGAACTCGCCTACCAAAGAGCAGAAAATGTATTAAAATATTTTATAGAAGGTGGAGCAAATTTAAAAAACATTAGCATTAAAAGCTACGGGCTTAATAATCCTATCAATGGAAATCCACAAGCTCTAGAAAATAATAGAGTAGAAATATATTTTAAAGTTGATACAGCAGATACAAGTACTCAAAAATCGGTTCTTGAGCTTATTAACAAAATAGGAACTAAAGCACCTTAAAAGTTTTAGTTTCCTTTTTTTACTTGACCAGCTAAACGACTCTTATTATTTGTATTATAAACAAATCCTAGCACCTCAGCTACAGCTTTAAACATTTCCCTAGGAATAAGATCATTAACATCGCAAGCTTTATAAAGCTCTCTTGCTAAAGGAGGATTTTCATAAACTACAACATTATTTTCATAGGCTACTTGTTTTATGCGAAGAGCGAGAAAATCCACTCCTTTGGCAACAACCCTAGGGGCTTGTTCTTTACTTGTATCATAACGAATAGCTACGGCATAATGCGTTGGGTTTGTGATCACCACATCCGCACCTGCAACATCTTGAACCATACGACGACGCGCAGCTTCCATTTGAAGTCTACGAATTCTACCTTTAACCTGAGGATCTCCTTCCATTTGTTTATACTCATCTTTTATTTCTTGTTTGCTCATACGCAAACCTTTAAAATACTGAAAACGCACCAAAAAAACATCTAAAACAGCAATAATTAAAAAAGCAACTATAACAATAGCTGCTAAAACAATAGCTCTGTCTCTTAGCCAAGTAAGCTGTGCAACCATAGTATAAAGCTCAACTCTTGGAAGCTCTTGCATAAATTTAAGTAAAACTATAAAAGCTATAGTAAAAACAATACCCACTTTTAAAATAATTTTTATACTTTCAACAATTTTTTTCAATGAAAAAAGGTTTTTTAAACCTTTTAGAGGATTGATTTTTCCTAAATTTGGCATAATAGGTTTAGTTGTAAAAATAAAACCAAATTGCATAATATTTCCCAAAACCCCAGCAATCATAATACTTAAAACAATAGGTGCAAGAATAATTAAAACCTCAAAAATGCTTTTAATCATAATGGCTTGAATAATACGCAAATCAAATTCAACACCAATAAAACTTTGATAGTATCTATATAAATTTACAATTCTCTCGCCCATAAAACTCATCATAAATAAAGTTATAGTTACTCCAATTATCAAAGTTACAATAGCTGCCGCATCTTGAGACTTTGGAACATTACCTTCTTTACGCGCATCTTCTATCTTTTTGGACGTGGGTTCTTCTGTTTTTTCTTGATCTTCGCCTGCCATATTTTAGCCTAAGTAAAAATTTTAATATGTGTGTAAAATTATAGTAGAAAATTTATGAATTTCAATTAAAGAATAAAAATGAAGAAAAAGCCTCGTAAAGAGGCTTTATACTAAGAAATTAAAGTTTAGCTTCGTTTTTGCCAAGATATTCAGCCACGCCTTTAGGGTTAGCTTTCATACCTTCATCGCCCTTATTCCATCCTGCAGGACAAACTTCACCATGCTCATTTGTAAAAAGCATAGTATCAACCATTCTTAACATTTCATCTATATTTCTACCTAGTGGTAAATCATTAACCACAGCATGGCGAACTGTTCCATCAGCATCAAGCAAGAACGAACCACGAAGGGCAACTGCTTCTGCATAAAGTACATCAAAATTTCTAGCAATCTGCTTAGTTAAGTCAGCAACAAGCGGAAATTTAACCTGACCAATACCACCTTGATTTACTGGAGTATTTTTCCAAGCAAAATGTGAGAATTCATTATCTCCTGAAATTCCAATTACTTCAATGCCACGGTTTTTAAATTCTTGATATCTTTTGTCAAAAGCTATAATTTCTGAAGGACAAACAAAAGTAAAATCTTTTGGATAAAAGAATACTACCGCTCCTTTTGGACCTATGTTTTTATAAAGATTAAAATCTTGAACAATTTCATTGTTTCCCAATACTGCTGGAGCAGTAAAATCTAAAGCTTTTTTAGTAACTATCATATTTTCTCCTAAATAATAAATTTTATTGATAACGAAATTATATCGTTTAAATCTTTATTTTTTTTTAAATATCTAAAATAATATTAAAAATTTAAGAAAGTTATAATTATTATCAAATAAGGTAAATTTTTGATTATCAAAATTTACCTTATTTAAGAATTTTATGCTAAAATCTTTTAAATCTTAATATTAAAAAGGAGAAAAAATGGCTGTAAAAATTACAGATATATGTATTGCTTGTGGTTCTTGTATTGATGAGTGTCCAGTGAGCGCTATCGTTGATGATGCTAACAATCCAGAAGGTGAAGATAGATATTATGTTTATGCAAACAAATGCGTTGAATGCGTAGGACATAATGATCAACCAGCTTGTGCCAGTGCTTGCCCAACAGATGGATGTATAGTTTGGAGTGCTGTAGAATCAGGACAACCAAGTCGTGATAATATTGGCGCTGATATGAGAAGTGGGGACACTCCAGTTTTTGCATAATTTTAAAAAATTAAAAAGCTAGAGATTCCTAGCTTTTTCTTTTAATTTAACTTTCTTTAAACAAATTCAAGTATAATTTTAAGCTTTATTAAAATAAGGAGTTATTACAAAGATGGAAAAAACTTTATCTATAATTAAACCTGATGCTGTTAAAAAAGGTGTTATAGGAAAAATTTTAGATCGTTTTGAAAGCAATGGATTAAGAATCGCTGCAATGAAAAAAGTTCAACTTAGTAAAGAACAAGCTGAAAATTTTTATGCTGTTCATAAAGAAAGACCTTTTTTTAAAGACTTGGTTGAATTTATGATTAGCGGTCCTGTTGTTGTTTCTGTACTAGAAGGAGAAGGTGCTGTATTAAAAAATAGAGATTTAATGGGAGCGACAAATCCTAAAGAAGCTAAAGCAGGAACAATTAGAGCCGATTTTGCTGAGAGTATTGATGCTAATGCTGTTCATGGAAGTGACAGCTTGGAAAATGCAAAAATAGAAATTGAATTTTTCTTTAAACCAAATGAAATTTGCTAAATGAAAATCCCCTTTTCTAAGATTAATACAAAGGAATATCCTTTTAAACTTAATCTTGAAAATATGATTTTTGAGGGAAATTTAGTAAAAATAAATCCTAAGCTTGTTAAAATAAATGCTATTATGCAAGGTTTTATCTATAGACCTTGTGATAGTTGTGGAACTGAGTTAGAACTTGAAATTAAAGAAAATTTAGAACTTTTTGCAAGTGATGGTATTTTTAAAGATGAAGCAAACGAATTGAGCAATACTATAGAATTTTTCGATGGACATATTGATTTAATAGAAGTTGCTATTAGCGAGCTTGAAGCTTATTTGAGTGATTATTTTTATTGCATAAATTGCAATAATTAATTAAATTTTATAAAGGAGAAAAAATGGCAGTACCAAAGAGAAGAGTGAGCAAAACTCGTGCAGCTAAACGCAGAACTCACTATAAAGTTAGTCTTCCTATGCCTATAAAAGACAAAGATGGAAGCTACAAAATGCCTCACCGTGCGAATCCAACAACTAAGGAATATTAAAATCAATGATTAACATTGCCATTGATGCAATGGGTGGTGATTTTGGAGAAAAACCCATTATAGAAGGCGTTTTAAAGGCACTAGAAGCAAAACCTTTTAACGCTATCTTAGTGGGAAATTCTAAAATTCTAAAACCTTTAATACCAAAAAAATTAGAGCAATATATACAATACGAAGAAGCTAGTGAAATTTTTTCGATGAATGAAAATGCCACAGATGCTTTAAAAAATAAAGAAACAACCATATACAAAGCTATTAATTTATTAAAAGAAAAAAAAGTAGATGCTGTAGTTTCAGCGGGTCATAGTGGAGCAAGTATGTCTTTGGCTACCTTAAGGCTTGGAAGACTTAAAGGTATTTCAAGACCTGCTATTGCCACTTTAATGCCAAATATCGTTAACAAAACTTTACTTTTGGATGTTGGAGCTAATACAGATTGTAAAGCTGAAAATTTATTTCAATTTGCCATAATGGGTGAAGTTTATGCTAAAGAAATTATGCAAATTCAAAAACCACGCCTTGCTTTACTTTCTAATGGTGAAGAAGAATGCAAAGGTAATGAACTTACCAAAGAAAGTCATCAGCTTATGAAAAAAATTCCAAATTTTATAGGTAATGCTGAAGGTAGAGATATTTTCAATGGTGAAATAGATGTTTTAGTCTGCGATGGTTTTGATGGAAATGTTATCTTAAAGGCTTGTGAAGGTGTGGCAACAGCTATTTTTCAACTTCTAAAAAACGAAGTAAAGCAATCTTTTATTTCTAAAATAGGTGCTTTACTTATGAAGCCATCTTTTAAAAAATTAAAAAAACACACAGATTGGCAAGAATATGGCGGAGCACCCCTTCTTGGAGTTAATGGCTGCGTGATCATAAGTCATGGAAAAAGCGATTCTAGAGCTATTAAAAATGCAATTTTTCAAGCTATAAATTTTAGCCAATCTCATATCAATAAATTTATAGAAAATGAACTTGGGAAATACAATGCTTAAAGCCAGTCTTAAAAGTATAGCTTCTTATATTCCAGAAAAAATTTTAAGCAATGCTGATCTTGAAAAAATGGTAGATACCACCGATGAATGGATCACTAGACGCACAGGTATTAAAGAAAGGCGCATTGCTAGTGAAAATGAAAATACTAGCGATTTGGGCACAAAAGCTGCATTAAAAGCCATAGAAAGAGCAAATTTAAAACCTGAAGATATTGATGCGATTCTTGTAGCTACTTTAAGTCCTGATTATTTTACTATGCCTTCAACGGCTTGTAAAATTGCTTCAAATTTAGGACTTGTAAATATTAGCGCTTTTGATATTTCAGCAGCTTGTTCTGGTTTTATCTATTTGCTTGAACAAGCTAAAGCCTTAGTAGAAAGTGGTTTGAAAAAAAATGTTTTAATCATAGGAGCTGAAAAAACAAGTTCAATTATGGATTACAATGACAGAAGTATTTGCATACTCTTTGGAGACGGTGCAGGTGCTGGAGTTGTAAGTTTGGATAATGAAAATCATATCCTTGATGTACATACTGCAAGCAATGGTAATTATGGAGATCTTTTAATGACTCAAAGATCGCAAAAATCAAGCCTATGTCAAACACTTTCTATGCAAATGAAAGGCAATGAAGTTTTTAAAATAGCAGTAAACACGCTTAGTAATGATGTTGTAGAAATTTTAGCTAAAAATAACATTTTAGCACAAGAAATTGATCTTTTTATTCCTCATCAAGCTAATCTACGCATCATTAAAGCCGTCCAAGAAAAACTCAATCTAAGCGATGAAAAATGTGTGATCACTGTACAAAAATATGGCAATACTTCAGCTGCTTCTATACCTATGGCAATGAATGATGCCTATGAAGAAGGTCGACTTAAAAAAGGAAATCTGATCTTACTAGATGCTTTTGGCGGTGGTTTTACTTGGGGATCTGCGCTTTTAAAATTTGGAGGAGAGAATTTTTAATTCTCTCTTAGCTTTCCAAAAGCTTGAATTTCTACCAAATAACCCTCTGCTAAAGCACTTCCTACACAAGCTCTAACAGGTTTAGGATAATTTTTAATCCAAGCATCATAAATTTCATTCATTGCATCAAAATCTTGCATATTAGCTAACCAGATTTGAATTTGAATCAAATCTCCTTTGTTTGCGCCTATTTTTTCAAACAAAGCATCAAGTTCTGCAAGCGCTTCTTTAGTTTGTTTTTTAATATCTCCGCTAGGTTCAAAAGCCACTTGTCCTGCAGTCTTAAAATATTTATCAAAAACAATAATTTGCGACATTCTATCGCACTCATCAAAACGCTTTATCATGCATATTTTCCTTGAAATTCTTTCATAAATTCACACAAGGTTTTTACCTGATCCAAATTAAGCGCATTATAAATACTTGCACGAATTCCTCCTAAAATTCTATGTCCTTTAAGTCCTATCATTCCAGCTTCTTCGGCTTCCTTTACAAAAAGAGGCTCTAAATCTTTATTTTTAGCAATATTAAAACTCACATTCATTAAAGATCTATCCTTTTTATCTGCATGTCCTTTATAAAATCCATTACTTAAATCAATACATTCATAAAGCATAGTAGCTTTTTGAGAATTTTTCTCATGCACTTTATCAAGCCCACCTTGATTTAAAAGCCAATCCATTTCAAGATTAAACATATAAATGGCAAAGGTTGGAGGCGTGTTAAACAAGGACTGATTCTCAGCATGAGTCAAATAATTTAACATACTAGGAATTTGTTTATTTTTAGATCTTTCTAACATATCTTTACGGATAAAAATACAACTTAAACCCGAAATTCCAGCATTTTTTTGCACTCCGCCATAAAAAAGAGCAATATTTGAAAAATCTACTTTTCTAGAAAAAAAATCACTCGATGCATCCACAATCAAAGGAGTTTTAGTTTTAGGATAATTTTGATATTGAGTGCCGTAAATAGTATTGTTAGAACAAATATAAGCATAATCAGCATTATCGCTAAATTCCACTCTAGGAATATGATCGAAATTACTTTCCTCACTACTTGCTACGGTTTTAACATTGACACCTAAAATTTGTGCTTCTTTAATCGCTTTTTTTGTCCAAACTCCTGTATTTGCATATTCACAAACCCCATTTAAAGCTAAATTCATAGGAATCATAGCAAATTGCAAACTTGCTCCACCTTGTAAAAATAATACTTCATAATCATCATTTAACTCGTAAAGTTTTTTAGCTTTCTCTTGTGCTCCAAAATGCACTTCTTCAAATACTTTTGTGCGGTGAGAAATTTCCATTATAGAATAACCCCTACCCTGATAATCACAGAGTTCTTTTTGAGCTTGCTCTAAAATTTCTAAAGGTAAAGTCGATGGCCCTGCACTGAAATTGATTTTTCTCATAATCTATCCTTATAAAATTTTTGCTTCTTTTTGAGAAGTTTGAGAACTTAAAATAACGATATCATCACTCTTAAGATCTTCTAAATTTGCTATTTTACCATTTTTTCTGATACAAATAAACTTTTTGCTTTTATTAAAAAAATTCTCATGTTGCAAATAAGCATTTTGCAATTTATCTAATTTTAATTCATTATAACGCATTTGATTTGCCAATAGATGATTTAATTGCTTTTCTATATTATGGCTTTGTTTTATTTTTTCATCTATTATTTTTGGCAAAGAATTAAATTTGAAAAATTTGCTTAAATTTAAAAGCAAATTTTCATAATTTTGTATTTTATAATTCCAAAGTTGCATTAATTTTTCTTCCATTAAATCCAAACTTTGCTCTATATCCAACTTAGAATAAAACAAAGTATCTATAGCAGCTGAAGGCGTTGGAGCTCTAAAATCTGCAACAAAATCACTAATAACATAATCAATCTCATGTCCTATGGCTGAAATAATAGGAGTTTTTGCTTTAAAAATCTCTCTTGCTAAATTTTCATCATTAAAACAAAAAAGATCTTCTCTGCTTCCTCCACCACGTGCTATAATAAGAACATCTAAATCCATATCATCGGCTTTTTTTAAAGCTTGTATAAGAGAAAAAGGAGCATTATTTCCTTGAGTTAAAGCATCAAAAATATAAATTTTTGCCAAAAAATATTCTTTTTGGTGAATAAGTTTTAACATATCTTGCAAAGCAGCAGAAGTTTTTGAAGTGATAATGCCTACTTTTTTAGGAAATTTTGGCAAAGATTTTTTAAAGCGTGGATCAAAAAGTCCTTCTTTTTGCAAACGCTCTTTTAAAGCCAAAAACTGTGCTTCCAAATCCCCAAAACCTGCTTTTTTCATACTAGTAGCGATAAATTGATAACGACCACTTTCAGGATATAAACTTACACTTCCACAAAGCTCTAAAAAATTCCCCACAGCTGGTTTAAATCCGACTTTTAAATTAGCTCCTTTAAACATAGCACAAGCAATGCTTGATCTTTCATCTTTTAAATCAAAATACCAATGTCCTGAACCATGCAAAGTAATTTTTGAAATTTCTCCACTTAAAACTATATCATCAAAATGTGTTTCTAATAAAGCCTTTGCTTTAAGATTTAATTCTGTTGGTGTCATAGTTTTTTTGCTATAAACATTGAACTCACGCCAAAGCTAAAACTTTTATAATCAAGTATTTCAAAACCAGCATTTTTAAGTTCTAAGATGAACTCTTCCTTACTTAAAAATCCTTCAATAGAGTTTGGCAAATACTCATAAGCACTTTTATTTTTACTGATTATCCCACCTATACTTGGTAAAATATTTTTAAGATAAAAATCTCTACAAGCTGCTATAAATCCACCCTTTTCTCTTTTTGTAAATTCCAAAACTACCAAAATACCATCTTTTTGAAGTACTCTAGCAAATTCACTTAAGGCTTTTTGTCTTTCTACAACATTGCGAATGCCATAACTAATGCTTAAAATATCTAAACTTTGACTTTCTAAAGGTAAATTTTGCGCCCCTGCTTCTATAAATTCGACATTTGGAAATTTTTCTTTTGCAATATTTAGCATGCCACTACTTGGATCAATACCTTTAATATTTAAAATATTTTTTTCCATTTTTAAAGCACTCTCTTGCCAAATCTCTATCATATCCCCTGTGCCACAGGCAATATCAGCGATTTTTAAATCTTTTTTTAAATACAAACTCATCACTCTTTGACAAGCTTTTTTGCGCCACGCTACATCAGCTCCAAAGCTTAAAATTCTATTCGCCTTATCATAAGTAGGTGCAATTTGATTAAACATTTCTATAATTTTTTCTTGTTTTTGCATTTTTATCCTTTGTAAATTTTCAAATTTTTACTTGATTTTTTAAGCAATTTGCAAAATTTATTTTTATTATTGATTATTTTCGAAAAAATATTTTTATCTCTATCTTTGCAATATTTTTCATAAAGTTTGTTTAAATTTTTTATCTCTAAAAAACGATAAAAATATTCTAAAAATATTGCCAATTCAAAAAAACTATTTTCAAAAAGCTCTAAATCAAAATTTTTTAGTATATTTTTTCTAAATAAAATAATTTTTTTTCTAAGTTCTAACGCAACAAGTTGTTTAAAAAACCTATCTTTGCAATCGCCTTCATAAAAAGAATTTTCCTTTATGAAAAAATCAAAATCATTAAACAAATCTTGGATTTTTTCATCGCTTAAAAATAGCAATAAATCTTGATTTGAATTTTCACTTGCTAAAATATCTTGAGTTTTTTTCGTTATATCTTTAAACTTTAAAGCCAAAATATTACTCAAATTTTTATCTAAAATAGTATTCATGCTTGATAAAACTATATACAAACTTCTTGAACAAAATAAAAATTCACATAAACTTTGCTTATCTTTTCTCTCTAAAGATAAAGTCCAATAAAATTTTAATTTTTTAAATAAATAAAATAAAAAAATCCTAAATCCATCATAAGCATTAATATAATTTGGAAAATCCAAGCTAAAATTCTGATTTTTTTCTATAATTTTAAAACATTTCTCTATATCAAACTTTTGATATTCAAAACCATATAAAACGATATGTTTAGAATTTAAATCATGATGTAATTCTTTTTGAATTTTAAAATCTTTAGGGATTTTAAATTCATTGGAACTATCCAATGTTGGAAAAAATATTTTTAAAATACAAATTTTAGGCTCTTCATAAATATCAATATAACTTTTTAAAGAACACAATTTAAATTCGAAGCGTTCTTTTTTAATGCTCTTTCCTATAATCTTTTTTCGAGCTTTTTCAAATTTTTTTTTAGAAATTTTCTCTTCTTGATTCTGTTCTAAAATTGAATTATTAAATTTTGTAATTTTATAAAATTCATTGCAAAAACTTTGAAATTTAACACTATGATTTGAAGTTATTTGAGTATAAAAAGTTTCAAATTTAGAATTTCGAAAAGGTATATTATCTTTTTTTAAATTCTCTAAAAGAGTGCAATCAGATAGTAAAAAGTTTTTTTGAATTTCATAAACCATTAAAATAACCCTTAAAATATATGGGCTATTTTAACCTTATTTTGCTTAATGACACTTTTTACAACTATCAACATAAGCACAAACGGACAGATGATTGACGAGATTGCCTATCTTTTTTTCTAAATGCTCTTGATATTCATAAAGCTTAGCATCTTTAAAACTTAAATCCTCTATACCACCACATTTGGCGCAAACTACATGAATATGTTCTTCTTCATAAATATCGTAACAAGTTTTTTGATTTAAAACATTGATTTCAACAACTAAACCTTGTTCTTGTAAAGTATTAAGATTTTTATAAACCGTCGCTAAAGAGATTGAAGGGTATTCTTTTTTAATTTCTGCATATAATTCATCAATATTAGGATGCTCATGTCTTTTTAAAATTTTTAAAACACATAGTCTTTGCGGAGTAGCTTTTAACTCATGTTTTTTAAGCATTTGTAGTAATTCCATTGTATTTATTCCTTGCTTTTTTAAGTGGAAATAATAATAAAATTTTTATTAAAAGAAGTTTATATTAAATAATATTTTTTATTATTTAATGATAAAATTTTAAAACTTTCGTCAACAAACTATTGACATCTTTTTCTAGATTTTTTTCCACCTCACTTGTTTTTCCATGTTCAATAAATTTGTCTTCATATTCAAAGCTAATAACTTTTACATGCAAATCATATTTTTGTAAAAAATTATTAATTAAACTTTCTATACCGCCAATTTTAACATTTTCACTAAAAATAAACCAAATTTTACTTTTTTTAGCAAGCTCACACAAAAGCTCTTCATCTAAAGGTTTAGCAAAAATTAAATCAATCAAATTAGCATTATTATTCATTTCTTGCAAGGCTCTTAAAACTTGCCACGCTTTTGCCACACCTTGTCCATAACCTAAAAAAGCAATTTCACTACTATTTTTTACAAGCCATTGCGCCTTACCAAGTTTTATCTCACAAGGATTAAATTCTTTATCCAAAATAAAACTCCCTCTAGGATAACGAAAAGCAATAGGTCCTTGATGTAAATAAGCATACTCCATTATATTTTGCATCATTTGTTCATCTCTTGGAGCTAAAAGAGTGAAATTTGGCAAAGGAGCTAAAAAACTAAGATCAAAAACACCTTGATGCGTCTCCCCATCTTCGCCTACTATCCCTGCTCTATCCATAGCAAAAACCACATTTAAATTCATAATCGCACAATCATGAATCACTTGATCATAAGCACGCTGTAAAAAGGTGCTATATATTGCAATAAAAGGTTTAAATCCTTCTTTTGCCATAGCGGCCATAGAAGTTACTGCATGCTGTTCTGCAATAGCCACATCCCAAAAACGATTTGGATATTTTTCTATAAGCTTATCAAGACCTGTTCCACTTGGCATAGCCGCCGTAACCCCAACAATATTTTCATATTTTGAGGCTAAATCAAGCAAATTCTTAGAAAAAATTTCAGTAGCAGATTTTTTAGCATCACTTTTTTTAACACTCTCTCCACTATCTATATCAAAAGCTCCCACCCCGTGCCATTTAGCATGTTTTCCTTCAGCTAAAGCATAACCTTTACCCTTTATGGTTTGAGCATGTATCACACAAGGCTTTTGCATAGCTTTTGCTTGTTTTAATGCAGAAATAATTTCACCTAAATTATGTCCATCAATAGGCCCTATATATTCAAGCCCTAATTCTTCAAACAAAAGCCCAGGAGTAATAA
This sequence comes from Campylobacter sp. BCW_6889, assembly GCF_001762535.1. Classification (NCBI taxonomy): domain Bacteria; kingdom Pseudomonadati; phylum Campylobacterota; class Epsilonproteobacteria; order Campylobacterales; family Campylobacteraceae; genus Campylobacter; species Campylobacter sp. BCW_6889. The sequence goes on from NZ_MJWZ01000055.1 coordinate 106,370, forward strand.
GTTTAAAACTCTCTTCAAAACGCTTGGCCATATAAGTAGCACTATCAGGCAATATATCCAACATTTTAGCAATACGCTTTTTAAAACTTTGATAAAACTGCGTTGCCATAGCCTGAGAAAGATACTTTGAAATTGCTCCAATTGGTTTTGAAATACTCATTTCATTATCATTTAAAAGTATTACGCAAGGAAATTTAGAATCACCCAATTCATTTAAAGCCTCATAGGCCATACCCGCACTTAAAGCACCATCTCCAATCAAAGCAACAGGAATACGTTTTTCACCCTTTAAAGCAATGGCCTTACAAGCACCTACTGCCAAAGAAATAGAGGTGCTAGAATGCCCTGCTACAAAATAATCTCCCTCGCTAGGTTTTGTATAACCACTTAAACCATTGATTTGTCTTAAAGTATCAAATATTTCTTCTTTTCCGCTTAAAAGCTTGTGTGTATAAGATTGATGTGACACATCAAAAATAAAAGGATCTTTTTTTGCATCAAAAACCAAATGCATTGCTATACTAAGTTCTACAGCACCCAAATTTGAACTTAAATGTCCACCATTTTTACTCACAACTTGTATGATTTTTTCACGTATAGATGCTGCTAAATTTTCTAATTCTTTTAAACTTAGCTTTTCTAACTCTTCTTGAGTATGGGCAAATTTTTTACTCATTATTCACCATTTTTTTAATTTTAGTTAGACGAGAGTTAAGATTGGATTCTATATTGCCTGCGTCACTTATAATAATAACACTTCCTTTGCTAATTGCATCATCAAGACTTATTTTAATATGAGCATTCTGATCAAATTGCTCTTTTAAATACTCATAATCCTCTGCATTAACCTTAAGCTCAATTGCACTAGCACCCTTAAGCTCGCCGATTAAATCTTTGGCCAAAGCATAAGCTATCTTACTTGAATTTAGTTCAAGTTCTTTTAAGATTACTTCTTTAGCGATATCTATAGCAGTATCTGCTAATTCTTTCTCGTTTTTTTCTATAAAATTTTCAAGATTTTCACAAGCATTATCGAGCTTGGCTATACTTTTTAAATACTTATCTTTAAAATCACTCAATTCCTTTTGAAATTCTTCTTTTGCTTTCTCATAACCTTCTTTGGCAAATTTTTCTTTAGCATTTTCAAGTTCTGAATTTAAGCGGTTATTAAATTCATTCTCTTGACTTTCTATTTGCATTTGAAGTTTAATAATATTGCTTGACATTTCATCTGTTTTTTTAAGCAAATCTTCAACAAAACTTGGTTGAAATGTTGGAATTTGAGTTTCCATAACAGCTTGCGTAGGGGCAATAGCATGATTTTCTTCGACTGGTTTTTCATCATTTAAAGATATATTAGCATTTTCTTCATCTGGAGTTTGAGTATGTTTTTTTTCACCTATATGATTATCAAATTCTGAAATAACTTTAAAACGATATCCTTCAACAACATGCTGATCAGAAGCCCCACCAGAAATTACATTGCTACGATTAACCATCTCTCACCTACTCTATCATTTCATCCGCATCGCCTGTTTGAACAAGACCTTGTTCTGCAAGTTTTTGCACCACTTCAACAACCTTTCTTTGTGCATCTTCAACATCTTTAACACGCACAGCACCCAAAAAACCCATTTCTTCAAGAAAAGCTTCGCTTGCACGCGTAGACATATTGGCTAAGAATTTTTGCTTTAACTCTTCACTTGCGCCTTTTAAACCTATCATTAAATCACGCTTATCAGCTACTTTTAAAATTTCTCTTATAGCTTGAGTACTAAGTTTTTGTATATCATCGAAAGTGAACATAAGCTCTTTAATAGTCTCTGCTAAGCGTTCATCACTTTGTTCAATATAAGTAATGGTTGATTTGCTTGCTTTTTGACCCAAACGATTAAGCACTTCTGCTACTGCTCTTGGGCCGCCCACTTCAACCTTATAAGAGGTAAGACTTTCAAGCTTGCTTTCTAGCACTGCAGAAACTCTTTTAATAATACTTGGAGAAATATCGCCAAGATTTGCCATTCTTATAACCACCTCAGCCCTTAATTCATCACTAAAATACTCTAAAGTTTCTGCCGCATGAATAGAATCCATGTGTGCCAAAATAAGAGCGATGGTTTGTGGGTGCTCTTTGGTAATAAAGTCTGCAAGTTGCTGTGGTTTAATTTGCGCCAAATAAGCAAAATTTTGATTATTCTCCATACTTTTAGTGAGTTTTTCAAGAATTTTATTTGCAATCTCTGGTCCAAAAGTACGAAAAAGTATTTCTTTAGCATATTCCAAACCACCGCTTTTAATATATTGATTTGATTGAAGCAGAGTGTAAAATTCTTCTAAAACTGCAGTAGCTACGGATCTATCAACATTTTTAGCCATAGCAATATAACGTGAAATTTCTGTAATTACATCAATTTCCATATGTGAAAACACAGAAGTTGTTGCATCTTCGCCAAGTTGTATAAGAAATATCGCCACCTTTTCAGGCATCGATAAATCATCATAGACCATTTTTTGTTCTTCACTTAGCTTTATCATCACATATCCTTTTCACCAAATTCACTATCGTTTTGAATTAAATTTTGCAAAAGTGCAGCAATTTCCTCGCTTTTATCACTTACCAAACCACGCAATTTTTCAAGCAAAACCTCATACTGGATAGAATCTTCATTGAAATTATCTCCAAAACCAAGTTGTTCTTCAACTTTTTTCCTTGCTGCATTCATTTTTTCCAAAGTATCTTCAACATCATCTAAAACAGCATTTGGACCTTGCTGCATTTCTTCTTGCGCTGCGACATCTTCAAGCATTTTTTGAGTAAATGGAGTAATAACTTTTTTGTAAAAAATAAAAAGTAAAATCGCTGCAATAAAATACTTAACCGGTGGAATAAACGGCTCAATAAAACGATTATAAAAAGTTTTAACTTTACTCTCAACTCTAATCGACTCACGATGAAATGGTAAATTTTGAACTACAACACTATCACCTCTAGTAGCACTAAAATTAATAGTATTTTTAACTATACTCTCAACACTTGCAAGCTCTTCTTTGGTTAATGGAACATATTCGCTTTTCACATCCCCATTTTCATCAACCACATCTTGATATTTTCCATCTATAGTAACAGCTGCTGAAGTGCGTAAAACTGTTGCAAATTGTTTTTTGGTATTTGTAATAGTTTTAGAAAGTTCATTATTCGTAGTAACTTGATTTTTTTTATAAGTGTCAATTTGACCCTTATTGTCAAGTCCTTCAACAGGACCTATATTAGAAACAGCACCTGGAACACCCTGAATTTCTGGATCTTTTCTACCTGTTCTTTCCTCGTTTAAAGTTTGCTCGCTACGCACTATAGGATTTGGATCATAAATTTCACTTTGAGATTCTTGCTTGGAAAAATCAAAATCTATATTTACACTCACTTTTACTTTATCCATACCACCTGCAAAAGGAGCTAAATTTTCTATAATCTTATCTTCTAAAGCTTTTTCTTGATCACTTTTAAATTTAATTTGCGCACGAACCAAATCATCTTCATATGCTTCTTGCTCATCTAAAGGCACACCACTTTGATCACTAATCTTAACATTTTCTTTAGTAAGTTTTGGAACCGCCGCTGAAACAATATTTTTTATACCATCAATTTGTTTTCTAGTAAGCTTTAAGCCTTCGCGAACATTAACAACAACTGAAGCTGTAGGCGGAATTTGCCTTTCGGTAAAAACACTATCTTTAGGAAATGCTATGTGTACAACAGCGCTACGAATAGGTTCTAAAGTCTCAATAGTTCTTGCAAGTTCGCCTTCTATGGCTCTTTGGTATTTTACCTTTTGTTCTTCATTTGTAGCTCCAAAAGCTTGAGTATCAAAAGCTTCAAAACCCACGCGACTATCTTTTATAAGACCTTCGCTTGCAATAAACATTCTTTGACGATAAACCTGATCTTGTGGAACTAAAATTTTATTTTCACTTTCTAATTTATAGGGAATATTATTTTGTTCAAGTTTAGCTACAATTGCAGCAGAAGAACTTGGACTTACATTTTCAACTAAAACTGCATATCCATTATTTGCATTACTACCACTTCCGCGAAATAAAGCTAAAAAAACCAAAAACCCAACCACCACTACAATAGATGCAGCAATCACTATACGCTGCTTGCGAGTTAAATTTTGATAAAGTTGCCCAATTTGATGAAACATATTTTTAAAATCCATTAATTCTCATCCCTTAGTTTGGCGAATTTTACATATTTTTATTTGATTTATATCTATCTTAAAATCTTATCAAATTCTGTAAAAAATCTTTCATTTTCATAAGATGTTCCTATAGTAATGCGTATAGCATTTAAACCATAGCTTTTTAAATTTCTTATTATTATACCCTTTTTAAGCAATTTTTCAGACAAATCTGTACTATTTTTTTCATCAAAAAAATAAGTGATGAAATTTGTATAACTATCAATGATTTTGATATTATGTTTTTTAGCAAATTCTTTATAAAGCTCCATTTGAGAAAAATTATTCTCTAAAGTTTTTTCAGTAAATTCATCATCATCCATTGCTGCAACTGCTGCTTTTAAAGCAAGATTGCTCACATTAAAAGGCGCACGAAGCTTGTAAAATGCACTAATAATACTAGCATCAGCTATGCCATAACCAATGCGTAAGCCTCCTAATCCATAAAGCTTAGAAAAAGTTCCCAAATAAAGTACATTGTCAAATTCTTTAATCAATTCACAAGGTTCTAAATGTTTTTTGCTATCTTTAAAACTTGCAAATTCATTATAAGCTGCATCAATCACAACTAAACAATCCTCCTCCACACCTTTAATAAATTTGGTCACTTCACTTGCATCCAAACACTCGCCTAAAGGATTGTTTGGCAAGCATAAGAAAATGAGTTTAATTTCATCTTTGTGCGTTTCATAAAGCTTTTTAAACTCATCTAAATTATGAGTAATGCTTTGAGTTTTATAGCACTTTGCACCGCATTGTTTGGCGTAAATTTCATACATAGCAAAGGTAACTCCAGCTTGCAAAAAAGCATTTTTAGAATTTAACTTAGCATGTATAGCAAATTCAATCACTTGATCACTGCCTGCACCGATAATAATATTTTCATTTTGAACTTTGTATTTTTGAGCCAATGTGCTTTTAAGTTCTATCATACTATCATCAGGGTAAAGATGGGCTTTGTTTGCATTTTGTCTTAAACATTCTATAGCTTTTGGTGGCGTGCCAAAAGGATTTTCATTACTTGCTAATTTTATCACTTCTTTAACGCCATATTCTTTAGCAATAACTTCTATATCTTTGCCGGGTTCATAATTGCTTAAATGATTTAAAAATTCATTAAATTTCATCTTTCTCTCCTGATAAATAAGATCCAAGCCAAACAATCTCTTGTATATCTTTTAAAGCTTTTTTTACATTTTCATCATCAATATGCCCTTCAAAATCTATATAAAAACTGTGTAAAAATTCTTTTGATTTTACAGGACGAGATTCAAGCTTGGTAAGATTGATATTTTCTTTTTTAAACTGCTCTAATAAAAAGCTAAGCCCCCCAGGTTTATGTGCTGTGTGTGCTAAAATAGAAGTTTTACAATTTGGCATTTTAGGATTTTTAATATCGCTTAAAATTAAAAATCTTGTTTTATTGGCTGCATTATCTTCTATTTTATCAAAAAGCACAGGCACATTATAAAGCTTAGCCGCTATTTTAGAGCAAATTGCTGCTGCATATTTATCTTGCGAAGCTAGATAAGCCGCATTAGCTGTAGATTTTGAAGGAACAAATTCTATAGCACTAAGTTCATGACTTTCTAAAAATTTACGACATTGATTATAACCTTGTGGATGCGAATAAATACGTTTGATTTCTTTTAAATTTTCATTAATTCCCACAAAAGAATGATGAATATCCATATAAATTTCACCAAAAATTTTAAGCTCATTATACCTACCTAGACAATCTAAAGTAATACCTACTGCACCTTCGGTATTATTTTCTATAGGCACAACACCGTATTTTGCTTCTTTGTTGCTTAACTCTTTAAAAACATCTTCGATATTAGCCAAGGCTATATAACGACTCATCGCTCCAAAACGACTTCTTGCTGCTTGATGAGTATAAGTTCCTTCAGGCCCTAAATAAGCTATAGTTTGAGGCATTTCTAAATTTCTTGAAACTGCAAAAATTTCTTGATAAATTGCCTCTATGGCATTTTGATCTAAAAGTCCTAAATTTGCATTTTTTAAACGATTGATAATGGCTCTTTCGCGCTCAGGACGATAAATACTTCCCCCGCTACTTTGTTTAAGCTCGCCTATGCTTTTAACATAAGTCATTCTTTCGTTTAAAAGTTCTAAAATTTTATCATCAACCGCATCGATTTTATTTCTAAATTCTTCTAAATTTAGCATTTTAGCTCCTTTAAAAACTCAAAAACACTAGGATAAACTCCATCAAGCAAATCCGTATCAAGCCCTTTTGTGTCGCTTATTTTGCCGCTTAAAACTAACAAGGTTTTCATGCCGAGTTCTTTTGCCTTAAGCAAATCTCCTCTAAAATCATCACTAATGATTTTAATATCTTCAAAATCGATTTTTGAATTTTGTCTTCTTATCAAATTTAAAGCTTCTTTATAAAAAGCAATGCTAGGCTTACCCACAACCTCGTATTTAAAATCAATAGCATTTTTAAGCATAGCCATAATGCTACCTACACCAGGATAAGGCCTGCCATCTTTTTTATAAATGCTAGTTTCGTGCATAGCTATAAACCTAACTTCTCTTCTAGCAAATTCTATCATACTAGCAAAATCTTTAAATTTAAAATCATCATAACTAGCTACAAGCACAGCACTAGGATTTACAAAATCAAGTTCAAAACCAAGATTTTCAAGACTTTTTACAAACTCATCTGCACCAAAAGCCACAACTTTACAAGGTTTTAAAAGGTGTTTTAAAACGCTAAAAGGATCAATATAAGCATTTTCTTTTATAGCCAATCCTTTTTGCTGTAATTTTTCTAAAAAATCAAGTTTTTTTGTATTGTTAGTAATAATAACATAAGGAAGATTTTTTGCATTTAAAAAATCGATCAATTCTTTAGCACCATGGATTAAACTCTTATCATGATCAGAAATTAAAGTCCCTTGAACATCTAAAAAAAACATTTTAAGCCTTTAAAAATTTCTCTTCTAAAACGATTTGATTTTCAAAATTTTCTCTTTGACGGATCAATCTTACCTGTCCTTCTTCAAGGGCTAATTCGCAAACTTTATTACGAGTATTGTAGTTACTACTCATGCTAAAACCATAAGCTCCAGTATTTTTAATAACCATTATATCACCACTTTGAGTGCTAGGTAAAGACCTTGCTTTAGCAAAAAAGTCTCCACTCTCACAAATTCCACCTACAACATCACATAAACTCTCTTGGGCTTGAGTATAAGGTAAGATTATTTCATGATAAGCCTCGTATAAACTTGGGCGTATAAGATCATTCATCGCTCCATCTACTACAACAAAACGCTTGGTTTTATTTTGTTTTTCATAAAGTACTGAACAAACAAATTCTCCACTTTTAGCAACTAAATACCTTCCAGGCTCCATTCCTATGGTTAAATCAAGCCCATGAAGTTGTGCTAATATACCTTGTGCATAATTATAAAGATCAACTTCACACTCATCTTTTTCATAAGCCACACCCAAGCCACCGCCTATATCAAAAAATTTAAGATCGATTTGCAAGGCTTTTAACTCTCTTACAAGTTTTGCGACAATGGCTGCTGCTTCATGAATAGGAGAAATATCTAAAAGTTGCGAACCTATATGAAAATGCACTCCAACAGGCTCTAAAAAAGATGAATTTTTTGTATAAAGATACATTTTTCTTGCTATATCAATTTCAACACCAAATTTATTTTCATTTAATCCTGTAGAAATATAAGGATGAGTTTTTGCATCAACATTTGGATTAACACGAATACTAATTCTTGCCTTTAGATTAAGTTCTTTAGCCACACTTTCTAAAAGCATCATTTCAGCTTCGCTTTCAAGGTTAATATATAAAATATCATATTCTAAAGCTTGTCTTAACTCTTCTTTGGTTTTTCCTACTCCACTAAAAATAATCTTATAAGCTTTTGCCCCTGCTTTTAAGGCACGCTTTACCTCGCCTATACTCACACAATCAAATCCACTATCTAAATTTGCAAGCATTTGCAACAAACTTAAATTTGAATTGGCTTTTACAGCATAAAAAATTTGAGATTTTCTAGCCTTAAAAGCCTCTTTGAGATTTAAAAAACGCTCTTTTATGAAATCAAAATTGTAAATATAAAAAGGAGTATTAAATTCTTGCTTTAATTGTTTATAATCCATATTTAACCTTTAATTTTTATAATTTTACTACACAAAGCTTAATTTATCGATGCTTATAATACATATAAGCACTTAAACAACCCAAAATTATAATAGGCACTACAATGCCAATTTCACTTGCAATCACACTATTTTCGCTTAATCTAGTAAGCAAAAACAAGACTCCCCAAATCATCAAAGTCACTACAAAAGCTATAAAAGTTACAAAAGCAAGATTAAAAAATCTTGCTATTACAGGAAAAAAATAATACATAATAAGCATTAAAAATGGTGCAAAAAAAGGAGTAAAAACAAATTTATAAAGATTGATTTTAAGAGCATCTGTATTGACATTTTGCGCCTTAAAAAGCTCAAAACTTTCAAGTGCGTCAGATATTGAATAATCACTATTACTAGCAACCCCTTCTATAATCTTTGGTTTAAAACCCTCAAGTGATTTAAGCTCGGAGAAATCTTGTATCTTTAAACCATCATTAGCAAGTTCATAATTTTTAGGTAATAATGTAATATTACCATCTCGCAAAATCCAACTTTCACCTTCAAAATGGGCATTTTTAGCACTTACAAAAGAGCTTAAATTTAAATCATTGATATTAAAAATTTTTATATTTTGAGCACTATTTTGTCCATGATTTATCTTTGAAATATAAACAAAATTATTGTTAAATTTCAAAAACACTTCTCCACTTTGATTCATAATAGTGCCATTTTTTAAAATATTTCTCTTATAATCATTTGCATAAGCAAAAGAAGTAAAATTCAATCCTATATAAATACAACAAAAAAATAAAGCCCATAAAAAAGGAAATAAAATAACATAATTTCTGCTCAGTCCTAATGCATAAAGACTTACAAATTCATTTGCCCTGATCATGGAAATCAAAGAAACTACCAAGGCAAAAATCAAAGAAATGGGTAATACATAAGGTACTGCCGAGAAAGATAAAAACATAATATAAAGCAAATCAAGATTTGCGGCTTTTGGTAGATCTTTAAAATTTAAGAGCAAATCAATACCACAATAAAAACCAAGTAAAGAAAAAAATATAATAAAAAAATTTTTTAGATAAATCCCTGAAATAAAACGAAAAAATATCCACATCTTAAGCCTTTAGGCTGTATTTAGATGATATAGCAGACAAATCATCATTTTCAATAAGCTCAAGCAAAGCTTTTTTTGTATGCTCTAAAACTTTGCTTAAAGTTATTTCTTCTTCGGCTTTAAACTTGCCCAAAACATGGGAAATCACATTTTCACCCTTTCCCACTCCTATACGCACTCTTTCATAATCATTTCCACATAAAGTATCTATGCTTTTAAGCCCATTATGTCCACCACTTGAACCGCCTTTTTTAAAGCGCAAGGCTCCTAAATTTATATCTATATCATCATGGATAACTATCATTCTTTCGCATTTATAAAAATCATTCACTGCTTTTACACTAAGTCCTGAATTATTCATATAAGTACTAGGTTTAAGAAGAAGCAAAGAAGAACCTATTTTAAAAAGTTCTCCTTTAAATTTAGAGTTTGTAAGATTTGTAAAATTGCTTTCTTTTAAAAGCAAGTCAATTAGCATAAAACCGACATTATGACGGGTATTTTCATACTCTACGCCTATATTGCCAAGCCCTACGACTAAAATCATCTAGCTTTTTCTACACCTACAACCGCTACTCTATCAGCATCAATCATAGTTACTCCCGCAGGAACTACAATATCACGAACAAGCAAAGCATCACCCACATCAAGCTTACTTACATCAAGTTCGAAGAAATTTGGCAAATTTTCAGCTGCACATTTTACTTTTAATCTTCTTTTTGATTGGATTAAAACACCTTTATTTTTAAGACCTATAGCTGTTCCTGTGATTTTAACTGGAACCATGTATTTAGAAATCACACCTTTTTGTGCAACTTTTAAATCCACATGTTTAAGTTCTGCAGTTACAGGATCTTTTTGATAATCCACAACTACAACGCTTAAAGTTTGAGAACCTACTTTTACATCAAAAATTAAAGTAGTTTTTTTACGAACTTCCTTAATAAACTCATTTACTTTAAAAGCGGCATTGATGTTTTCTAATCCTTTTCCATAGATGTTTGCGATTAGATAACCATCTCTTTTTAAAGCTTTAGCAGCTTTTCTACCGATACTCTCTCTAACGATACCTTCTAACATCTTTTGTCCTTTCTTAAAAAATGAGCTTTGATTATATCTAATTTTGGCTTATGGAAAAGTAAATTTATAGCTTCTTTTAATTTCTTTAAGATATAATTTGTTTTATAAATTATGTTAATTTAAGGCTTCATGTGAATGAAAAATTCAATATCAATATAGCTTGGTTTTTAATAATCTTAGGTGGGATTATAGAATGCTTTTGGGTAAGCGGACTTAAGTATTCTACAGAAATTTGGCACTATATTTTAACAGCCATTGGGGTTTGTATTTCTTTTACTTGCTTTTTAAAAGCTTGTGAAAGACTTGAAGTAAGTATTACTTATAGTGTTTTTGTAGGCATTGGCACTGTTGGGGTGGTTTTAAATGAAATGTTTATTTTTAACGAGGCTGTTTCTATAGTTAAACTTGTGCTTATAGCGATTTTACTTTTAAGCATTATAGCCCTTAAATGGGTAAGCAAGGAAGCTTAGTTATGGAATGGTTTTATTTGTTTTTAGCTACTGCTTGTGAAATTTTTGGTGTGGTGATCATGAAAGAACTTGTAAGCACTAAAAACAAGCTTTACCTTTTGGCTTTGATTGTGTGTTTTGGATTTTCTTTTACTTTTTTAAGCTTAAGTATGCAAAATATCGCTATGAGTGTTGCTTATGCTATATGGACAGGAGCTGGAACTGCTGGTGGGGTAATGATAGGAGTACTTTTTTATAAAGAAAGTAAAAGTTTTTTAAAACTTTTTTTAATCGCTGTGATTATTGCTTGTACAGTAGGTTTAAAATTTCTTTCTTAAGGATTTTTTGTGCAAATTTATGTGAGTGGAATACATACTGATGTAGGAAAAACACATTTTAGTGCAGCTTTTTGCGCGAATTTTAACTATGACTATTTTAAACTCATTCAAGCAGGAACTCCAACAGATAGCGATTTTATTGCAAAATTTAGCCCAAAAACAAAGATTTTTAAAGAAGGTATTTTTTTGCAAACTCCAGCTTCTCCTCATCTTGGAAAAATCAAAGAAAAGCTTGATTATAAAGCCTTAGATATCATTTTACCAAAAAGCAAAAACCTACTTATTGAGCTTGCGGGTGGGCTTTTTTCTCCTATGGATGAAAATTACACTATGATTGATTTTATGAATATTTTTAAACACCCTACGATTTTAGTAGCAAAATACTATCTTGGAAGTATTAATCATATCTTGCTTAGCATTGAAGCTTTAAAGCAAAGAAATATCAATATTTTAGCCCTTGTGATGATGGGTAAAAAAGATATCTTACAAGATGATTTTATAAAAAATTATGCAAAAATTCCTATAATCAATCTTGATTTTTTTGATGAAAATAGTATTTTAAATAAAGATTTTAAAGAACAAATGCAAGAAATTTTACAACTTAAAATTCCTTAAAAATCTGCTCTAAACTCTCTACTACATAAACGATTTGTTCTTTTGTGATGATGTAAGGAGGCATAAAATAAATCGTATTTGCCAAAGGTCTTAAAAGCAAACCTTTTTCTAAGGCTTTTTGAAATACAAAAAGCCCCACGCGTTCATATTTATAACTTAAAATATCAAAAGCACTAATCATTCCGCAAGTTCTAAAATTTCCTAAAAAATCAAATTTTTTAAGTTTTGAAAATTCTTGTTGGATAAAGGCGCTTAAAATTTGATTTTTTTCTAAAATATTTTCATTTTCAAAGATATCTAAAACCGCATTAGCCGCTGCACAAGCTAGAGTATTTCCTGTATAACTATGAGAATGTAAAAAGGCTTTTTGCTCGCTATAAGGTGCATAAAAGGCATTATAAATTTCATCCTTTGTAAGCACCACAGAAAGAGGCATAAATCCTCCTGTAATTCCCTTTGAAAGACAGATAAAATCAGGGCTTTGTTTGCATTGATGCAAGGCAAACAAAGTTCCTGTGCGTCCAAAACCCACTGCAATTTCATCAAAAATCACTTGCACATTAAAATCATGGCAAAGCTTGATCGCTTCATCGATAAAACCAACTTCATACATGTGCATATTTCCCGCACATTGCACCAAGGGTTCAAGAATAAAAGCACAAATTTCACTCGAGTGTTTTTCTAAAATATCTTTTAAAATTTCAAGCTCTTTAGTATAGTCTTTACCTTGTGGCACAGGAGTGCTTAAACACTCTAAAAGCAAGGCTTTGTAAGTATCTTTATATAGCGCAACATCGCCTACGCTTAAAGCCCCTAAGGTTTCACCATGATAGGAATTGCTTAGGGATAAAAATTTATTTTTTTTCAAACCTTTATTTAAATGATAATGAAAACTCATTTTAAGTGCTACTTCAATGACACTTGAGCCATTATCTGCATAAAAACATTTATTAAAATCACGCCCCACTTTTTCACAAAGTCTAGCCGAAAGTTTGATGATAGGCTCATGTGTAAAACCTGCTAAAATCACATGTTCAAGCTCATTAACTTGTTTTTTAATGGCATTTGCGATTTTTTCATTACAATGACCAAAAAGATTTACCCACCAAGAACTCACACAATCCATATAAGCTTTATCATCAAAATCATAAAGCCACACGCCTTTTGCTGTTTTTATAGGGATTAAAGGTAAAGTTTCGTGATCTTTCATTTGTGTGCAAGGGTGCCAAATGTGTTTTAAATCGAGATTTTTTAAGATTTGATTTTGCATCATAACTTCTTTTTTAAAAATATTTTGGCAAAATAATACTTTAAATTTTTAAATTTACAGGAAAAAAATGAAGCTTGAAAAAATTTTGCAAGATCTAGAGCAAAATCACAATCTAAGAACTCTAACGCCTTTAAAACATGAAAATAAATTTGTTTATAAGCAAGATCAAAAACTTTTAAATTTAGCAGGAAATGATTATCTTTATTTGGCGTCTTCTAAAGAGTTAAAAGCTGAGTTTTTGAACACCTTAAAAGATCAAGATTTATTTTTTTCAAGTTCGAGTTCAAGAAGTTTGAGTGGAAATTTTGAAATTTATGAAGAATTAGAAAGTTTTTTAAAGACTAAATTTAAAGATAAGGAAATTTTACATTTTAATAGTGGTTATCATCTAAATATCTCTTGTATAGCAGCACTTTCTAGCGTTTCTAAGACGCTTTTTTTAACCGATAAATTTATTCATGCAAGTATGATTGATGGTTTAAGACTTGGCGGAGCTGATTTTTTTCGTTTTCATCATAAAGATATGAATCATTTAGAGAGTTTAATCCAAAAACATTATGATAAATATGAAAATATCATCGTTTTAAGCGAAGCTTTGTTTAGTATGGATGGAGATTTTAGCGATTTTAAAACTTTGTGTGAGCTTAAAAGACGTTATGATAAAATTAAGCTTTATATAGATGAAGCACACAGCGTGGGTTGTTTTGATGAAGAAGGTTTGGGGCTTGTTAAAAAACTAGCCTTGGAAAATGAAGTGGATTTTTTGGTTTTTACCTTTGGTAAAGCCATTGCTTCCATAGGTGCTTGTATAATATGTGATGAAAAATATAAAAAATTTTTCATCAACAAAGCTAGAGCTTTTATTTATTCTACAGCCTTGCCACCTATTAATGTAGCTTGGACGCAATTTATTTTTAAAAAAATGCCTTATTTTAAGAAAGAAAGAGAAAAATTAGAGTTTTTAAGTACTTTTTTTAAAAGTAAATTGCAAGAAAAAAATCACACTGTTTTAGGCGATGCTTATATTATTTGCTTGCTTTTAGGTGAAAATAAAAAAGCCTTAGAAATTTCACAAAAACTCCAAAAAGCTGGATTTTTTGCTCCTGCGATCAAAGAACCTACCGTGCCAAAGAATAAAGCCAGAATTCGTTTTTCCTTACATGCAGGACTTAACACAGAAGAACTTGAAAGGATAATAGAGCTTTTATGAAATATGAATTTTTATGTAAAAATCCTGATTCAAAAAAACTTATAGTGATATTTGGGGGATTTGCTTCACATCCTAGTCATTTTTCGCATTTAAAAAGCAATAAAAATGTGATTTTATTTTATGATTATGAAAATTTTGATTTAAATTTTGATTTCAAAGCTTTTGATGAACTTTTTTTAATCGCTTTTTCTATGGGGGTTTGCGTAGCAAATAGACTTTTAAAAGAGCTTAATTTTAAACAAAAAATAGCCATAAATGGCACAAATTTAGGTATAGATAAATCAAAAGGAATTCATCCTACAATTTTTAAAAAAACCCTGCAAAATTTTAAATTAGAAAATTTCAAAGAAGTTTTATTTGAAGAACGCAAAAGCTTAGTCAAAGATTTTATTTTTAAAGATGAAAAAGCTTTAAAAATAGAACTTGAAAAACTTTTTGACTTTGCTTTAACAAAACAAGAAGAAAATTTGCTTTGGGATAAGGTTTATTCAAGTAAAGAAGATAAAATTTTTCCACCAAATACTTTAAAAAATGCTTTTTCAAAACTTATTTTTTTAGATGAACCGCATTTTGCTTTTTTTGATTTTAAAACTTGGGATGAAATTTGAATTTTTTAAAAGCAAAAGATTATGAAAAACATGCAAAAGTGCAAGATTTTATGGGTTTAAAACTTTGTGAAATTTTAAAAGATTTAAAAATTTCACATTTTGAAAAAGTGTTTGAATTTGGTTGCGGTAGAGGTGAATTGAGCAAAAAACTTCAAAATTTCATTACTTTTGATGAATATTTAAAAAACGATATTTTAGATTTTAAAGAAAATTCTAATATTTTAATTTTTGATATGAACGAAATTGCAAAACAAGATTTAAGTAAAGAGAAATTTGATCTTATTGTTTCAAATGCAACTTTGCAATGGCTTGATTTAAAACGCATTTTACCAAGTCTTAGGGATATGCTAAATCAAAATGGGATTTTACTTCTTTCTACTTTTGCAGAACAAAATTTAAAAGAAATCAAGCAAAGCACGGGTTTTGGTTTAAATTATTTTAGCTTAAATGAATTAGAGCAAATTTTTAAAGTCTATTTTAATGAGGTAAAAATTACTCAAGAACTCATAGAATTAAGCTTTGATAATGCTTTAGATGTTTTTAGGCATTTAAAATTTAGCGGTGTAAATTCTTTAGGATTTTATCCTTTAAATAAAAGTTTTTTAAAAGAATTTGAAGAAAAATTTCAAAACAAACTCACTTATCATCCTGTATTTATTTTATGCAAAAATGATATAAAATGAATTTTTTGTGTTATAATCCAAAAATTAAATTTTTACACAAGGAAAACTAAATGAAAAAGTTTATAGTATTTTTTGGGATTTTGTTTTTTACCTTACATCTAAATGCACAAAATTTAAGCATTTTTGTAGCTTCTTCAGCTTCAAAGGCAATGAGTGAAGTTAAAGATGAGTTTTTGAAAACACATCCAGAAGATAAAATAGAATTGGTTTTTGGTGCTTCTGGAAAATATTATGAACTTTTAAAACAAGGAAGAGAATTTGATCTCTTTTTTTCAGCGGATACTAAATATACTAAGGCTATTTATGATGATAAAAATGCCTTAATAAAGCCAAAAGTTTATGTTTTAGGAGTTTTGGCTTTGTATAGTTTGGATGAAAATTTACTCCAAAGAGGCATTGAAAATTTAAAAGAAAAGGCAGGTAAAATCACGCATCTAAGCATAGCCAATCCTAAAGTAGCTCCTTATGGAGTAGCAGCTAAAGAAGTGCTTGAAAATTTGGATTTAAATGAGCTTTTTAAAGACAAAATCGTTTTAGGCGAAAATATCTCAGTGCCTGTTTTACATGTAGATAGTAAAAATGCAGATATAGCTATAGTAGCTTATTCTTTAGTTTCTCCTATTAATCATCCTAAGGGTAAGACTGTTATAATTGATGCAAAGTATTTTAGCCCTTTAGAACAAAGTTATGTCATCACAAAATATGCTAAGGATAAAAAATTAGCCTTTGAATTTAGTGAATTTATTAGCTCTTCAAAAGCAAAAGAGATTTTTAAAAAATACGGATTTAGCACACCATGAACCTTATAAAAGGACAAATTTACGAGCTTTTAAATCAAGAGGATATAGTTATTGTTAAAATACTTTCTAAAGAAGTGATTTTTAGTGTTTTAATGCTTGAATTAAAGTCTTTAGAAAATTTAAAAATTGGTGCGAGTGTAGAACTTCTTTTTAAAGAGCATGAGCTTTGTTTTAGCACAAGCAAAACTCTTTTAAGTGTTGAAAATTCTTTTTTAGCTAAAATTACAAAAATTAAAAAAGGCGAACTTTTGTATCAGGTATTTTTTGATTTTAAGGGTAATAAGCTTTCTAGTATCATCACCAAAGAAAAAGCCTTAGAACTTGAACTTTGTGAAAATCAAGAATGGCTTTGTTTTGTAAAAGCAAATGATATTGTATTAAGGAGTCATAGTGCTTGAACCAGCTTTTTTACAAACCCTTTATCTTACTTTTAAACTTGCTTTTATCACGACTTTTATTCTTTTTTTTATCGGTGTTTTTTTAGCTTATTTGTTAAGTTTTGTGCGTTTTCCTTTTAAAACAATCCTTCAAAGCTTTATTTCTTTGCCTTTGATTTTACCTCCTAGTGTTTTGGGATTTTATTTGCTTGTAACTTTTTCGGCTAATAGTTTTTTAGGGCAAGTTTTAAAAGAATATTTTAATCTTTCTTTGGTTTTTAGTTTTGAAGGTCTTGTTTTTGCTTCTTTGATTTTTTCTTTGCCTTTTATGGTAAATCCTTTGCAAAGTGCCTTTTCATCGATCAATCCAAATTTACTCGATGCTTCTTATAGTTTAGGTAAAAGTAAAATTTATACTCTTTTTAGAGTAATTTTACCTAATTCTAAAGCAGGAATTTTTAGTGCTTGTGCGATGAGTTTTGCCCATACTGTGGGTGAATTTGGAGTCGTGATGATGATAGGAGGACATAAACAAGGTGAAACTTTAGTAGCTAGTATAGCTATTTATGATGAGCTTGAGATCTTAAACTATAGCTTAGCCCATCAATATGCTTTTATATTGTTTATTTTTTCTTTTTTAGTGCTTTTTAGTCTTTATTTTGTCAATAAAAAAATGAGTTTTCAATGATAAAAATTGATATCAATCATCCTATAAATACTGCTAAAGGAATGCTCAATCTAAATTTTAAAAAAGATATAGAATCAGGAAAAATTACTGCACTTTTTGGCGAAAGTGGAGCAGGAAAAACCACTCTTTTAAAAATCATAGCAGGACTTATAAAGCCTAAATTGGGGCGTATAGAAGTAGATAATGAACTTTGGTTTGATTCTTCAAAAAATTTTAGTTTAGCTTTGCAAAAAAGAAAAATTGGTTTTGTTTTTCAAGATTATGCGCTTTTTCCAAATATGAATGTAAAAGAAAATATCGCCTATGCCGCTAGTTCTAAAGCAAAGGTTAGCGAGCTTTTAGCCTTAATGGGACTTGAAAATTTAGCTAAAATTTATCCTAAACATTTAAGCGGAGGACAAGCACAAAGAGTAGCTTTAGCAAGAGCTTTAGCAAGGGAACCAAAAATTTTGCTTTTAG
This sequence comes from Campylobacter sp. BCW_6889, assembly GCF_001762535.1. Taxonomy (NCBI): domain Bacteria; kingdom Pseudomonadati; phylum Campylobacterota; class Epsilonproteobacteria; order Campylobacterales; family Campylobacteraceae; genus Campylobacter; species Campylobacter sp. BCW_6889. The sequence continues at coordinate 124,442 of NZ_MJWZ01000055.1, forward strand.
ATGAGCCTTTGAGTGCTTTGGATTTTAAAATGCGCGCCAATTTACAAGATGAATTGGCTAAAATTTTAGAGTATTTTAAGATAAGTACTTTATTGGTAAGTCATGATTTAGCTGAAATTTATAAGTTAAGTCATAGAATTTTAGAGCTTAGGAATGGAAAAATCATTAAGGATTTTCCTAAAAATGAATTTTTTACTCATTCAAGTATTAGTGCAAAATTGCGTTTGAGTGCAACTTTGTTAGAAATTAAAAAAAGTGATATTTTAGTGGTTTTAACCTTGCTTTTAAATCAAGACATTATTAAAATTACTCTTAGTGAAGAGGAATTTTTAAAAGCTTATCAAGATATAAAAATAGGCGATACTCTCATACTTTCAGTAAAAGCTTTTAATCCTATTATTGTTGGAAAAATTAGCTAAATACTTATTTAATAATTCTTCCCTTATTTTAATATTTTTAATGTCCTTTATATCAACATTTAAAGCAAAAGATAAAATTTTGTTTTCAGTCTTTACAAATCCAACAATCCAAGCTAAATTGATATTATCATTAAAACCTGTTTTAGCATAAATTTTTTGGATTTTATCTTCCTTAAAAAGAATAATTTCTTTAACTTCTTCTTGACTTTTTTTGGAAAAAGGTAAAGAATTTTGCGAAAGTTTAAAAAGCAAATCAGCTTGATTTTTTGCAGAAATTTGTAAAGAATTATCCAACCAAAAGGTATCGATTTTTGAAATTTTTGTATTTCCATAAGAAAGTTTATTTAAGCCTTCTTGCATGGTTTTAAGTCCTATTTTTCTTGCCAATTCTTTAAAAGCAGGCACTTGAGAGCGTTTTATGGCTGAGCTTAAACTAGCATCTTGTTTCCAAGAGGGCAAAAATACTTTTTCACCCTTATAATGATAGAAAATTTCCTTTGTATCTCTAACTACACCATTATCAAGTGCAATTAAAGCATTAAAAATTTTAAAAGTTGAAGCAGGAGAAAAGGTTTGTTTAGCTCTTTGAAAATCATTACTTGCATAATTTTTTCCATCAAAGACTATAAAAGTCCCACTTGTATTACAATCTTTAAAAAAATTACCAAGTATTTTATCCTCTCCAATGGCTATATTCAAAAACAATATAAATACAATAAAATTTCTCATTGCTCTTTATATTTTGATAAGACTTTTCTCATTGCTAAACTTGCTAAAGCCAAACCAAAAGAAGCTGTTACACCCATAAAAGAACCTAAATCTTTACAATGTGCTTCTTCATCAGAAAATACCACATCAAAATTTCCCTTAAAGCCTGATTTTCTAAGTTCATAACGAAATTTTTTCGCTAAAGCATCGCCGTGAGTATTAAAAATACTTGTAGTTTTAATGCGTGTTGGATCAAGCTTTCTAGCTCCACCTGTTGAAGAGATAAAAATTTGTTTTTTAAAATCTATAAGATGAGCCAAAGCTACTTTTGCAGGGATATCATCAATGGCATCTACGATAAGATCAAACTCGCTTAAATCAAATTTTTCTAAAAAATCTTCATCGATTTTGCTGACTATACCTTTAGCCTTATAAATTCTTTCAAATACTTTAGCTTTTTCTTCGCCTATATTTTCGCTATGAATTTGGCGATTTTGATTGGTGATTTCAAATTTATCCGCATCGATTAAAGTAAGGTTTTTAAAACCACTACGATAAAGTGCATCAACGCAAATTCCACCCACTCCACCAAGTCCGCAAACCAAAACTTTTGTTTGTGAAATTTTTTGAAATTTTTCTTCTCCAACTAGCCATTTTATACGTGTAAATCTATCATTCATCATTTGCCTTTAACCATTTTTTAACTTTTTTCATTTTTTCATAAGCTGTAAGATCCAGCATTATAGGGGTTATTGTAGCGTAGCCTTTTTTAAGTAAGACAATATCGCTATTTTTCTCATCTTCAAAGTCTAAATTCGCTGCTGCAAGCCAATAATACTCAACTCCTCTTGGATTGACATTTGAGTGGGCTTCAAAATTATAAACCCTTTTGCCTGCTTTACAAATTTTAATGCCTTTGATTTTTGATTTTGCAGGAAAATTGATATTTAAAAATTCTTTTTTTTCCAAAGGAAAACCTTTATCAAAAATATTTTGAATGATTTTTTTGGTAATTTTTAAAGCATTTTTATAGTCTAGTTCTTTTTCGCTTTTTTTATAAAATTGAGAAAGAGCGATAGCAGGAATTCCTTGTAAAACCGCCTCCATAGCTCCTGCACAAGTTCCTGAGTAGGTAATATCTTCACCTACGTTTGCTCCTTTGTTAATCCCACTGATTACAAGATCAGGCAAGCGTGTTTTATAAAGTGCGTGAAGTGCAAGATAAATACAATCTGCTGGAGTACCATCATCAAGCTTGTAAAATCTTTTTCCTACTTTAACAAAACGCAAAGGTTTGGTTAGGGTTATGGAGTGTGAACAAGCTGATTTTTCACTAGCAGGAGCTACTATGGTGATCTTGGCTTTAAATTCTTTTTTTAACATTTTAATGAGTTTTTTAAGTCCTTTGCTCTCATAGCCATCATCATTAGTGATAAGAATTTCTTTCATTGCTTTTCCTTATTGGATATTTTAACATAAAAAGCTTTAAGAATAAATACAAATAAAGCTATATAGAAATGTTCTTTATAATTAATTCTTTTATTCTCAACTCAATAAAGTAATTCACAATTAACTCAAAAATTAACTTAATTTTTATTATTTAGTCCAATCTACACTTTAGAATCACGATTTTAATCGTAACTCTTCTAGTGTTCAAATATTTTGAATTCCATACTCATTTATATTTTTATTCTTAAAAACTTAAAATTCCATAGTTTAAATTTTAATAATAAAAAAACTTTTTTATTATTAAAATTAATTTTCATTATTGATGTTAATATATTTTTTTTATAACTATGAATTTTTCCAAAAAATTAAAATTTTATTCTTTTATAGAAGACAATTATTTAATCTTAAATTATAATTTTTTATATATTTTTAAAATTATATTATTATACTTATCGAAATCTTAATTCACTTAAGGAGAAAAAATGCAAAAATTTCATTCTATGATAGTATTAAGCTTATTATTGATATTTTTTATCGGATGCTCTTCTAAAGAGCTTAATCCTCTGGGACGATCTTATGGTGATTTACATGATAGCGATCCACTTAAAATAGGAAAAACACCTACAATACCAGCCAAACAAGAAACTCCTGCTTTAGTTGATGGTTCAGATTTGATACCAAAAGATGTTCCTTTAGAACCACCTGTAATAAAAACAAATACTTTTAAAGGTAATGATTTTGTTAAAGGACCTTCGCCTAGATTACAATCAAATGGAAAATTTAATGATGCATCTGTATATGAAAATAGAGGATATCCTAGTGATTTTGTAACCATAATGGGTCCATCAGGAGCTGCTTTAACTGTATGGGCTTTAAGACCGGGAAATTGGATATGGGGCTATACTTTATATTCAAGTATACCTTTTGGCGATGCAAATGTCTGGCAAATCATAGAATTTCCTCAAAACAAAGTTATGATTAAAAACGTTAAGACGCTTACATGTCTCAATGCTTATGGCGAAGGGATTGTCCATTACCCTTGCGATCAAAGCAATTTTGCTCAATTTTGGATATTATTTCCTATGAGTAATGGTGCTTACCAAATTTATAATTACGCAACTCAAAAATGCATTCAAACACCTATAAATGATGTAATGAAAGAATTTGATTTTAGTTATTATAAAATATTTCTTACTGATTGTTTAAAATCAGGAGAAAAAAATTTAGATAGACAGTGGTATATAGCACCGCCTACTTATGCTACTCATAGTCCCTATAGATAAATTTTGGAGTTAATTATGAAAAAAATATTATTAATCATTTTAAGTATAAATTTAAGCTTTGCTTCTTTAGAAGATTATAATGTTGGAACATGGAATTTACAAGGTTCTTCAGCATCAACAGAAAGTAAATGGAATATTAGTATTAGACAACTTGTTACGGGAAGCAATCCTATGGATGTCTTAGCTATTCAAGAAGCAGGTGTTTTACCATCCACTGCAGTAATGACACAAAGACAAGTTCAACCTGTTGGGGTGGGTATTCCTATCCATGAATACGAATGGAATCTAGGAACCTTATCTCGTCCTAATTCAGTTTTTATATATTATTCAAGAGTTGATGTAGGAGCAAATAGAGTTAATATGGCAATAGTAAGCAGAAGACAGGCAGATGAAGTAATTGTATTACCTCCTCCAACCGTTGCTTCAAGACCTATCATAGGAATCCGTATTGGCAATGATGTATTTTTCAACGCACATGCTTTAGCAAGAGGAGGAAATGATGCAGGTGCTATAGTTACTGCTGTTGATATGCATTTTAGAAACATGCCTCAAATTAATTGGATGATCTTGGGAGATTTTAATAGAAATCCAGGCTCATTAGCATCTTTATTAGATCGAGGATTAAGGGATCGTATATATTTTGTTTCTCCTGCTTCTTATACTCAAGCAAGTGGTGGTGTTCTTGATTACGCTATTACAGGAAATTCTGATACAACCAGAAGATATACTCCCCCAGCTATACTAGCCATACTAGCTGCTGCTGGACTTAGAACATTTTTAGCTTCAGATCATTTTCCTGTGAATTTTAGAAAATTTTTTTAATATAAGGTGTTGTTATGAAAAAAATTGTTATTTTAATATTAGTTTTATTAAGCTTATCTAAATCTATCGAAGAACCTGGCGATTTATCTGACTTTACACCAATGTTTGCTATTAGATCCTTACAGACAGGAATTAGTTTAAGCCCTTTTAGAGAGACTTCGGAAGATTTAAAAGACCAAAATTGGATCTTAAGAGAAATTATACTTAGCGATGAATTAAAACAAAAAGATGAATTAGGAGAATTGTTACACTTTGGTTATGTGCAATTTGTAAATCCAAACGATGATGATATTTGTTTGGCGATACTAGAAAGTGGTTTTTTTGGAGGGAAATCATGCAAACAAGATTTAAAAGATGGAAAGTTAGAAACTATATTTTCTATTATGCCAACAACTAGCTCAGCAGTTCAAATAAGATCTTTAGTTGAAGGTGGAAGAGAATGTATGAAAATATTTTATAATCCAAATGTTCCAATAGAAAAACGTTTTGGTATACAACCATGTACTTTAGATCCAGCTTTATTTTTAGATTTAAATGAATTAATGTTTTTTACCCCAGCCATTATAGAAGCAACCCCTATTTATTAATTACTTGCAAGCAAGCTAAAATAATAAGCTTGCGAGTAATTAAAATATTGAATAAATCGATGCAAAAAATAAATATATTATGTTTATAAATCTTAAGAAAATTTTCAAAAAATACTACTGGAGAAAATAAACCTTCATATACACTTTTAGCGTGTATTTTTCCACAACTTCTTTTAATTAAGCCAAAATAAGATAAAATATTTAAAATATTTATAAGGAAATTTTTTTGAAAACCTTTTTAGTTTGCGCCTTAGAACCTTCAGCAAATTTGCATTTAAAAGAAGTTTTAAAAGCTTATAAAAAAGATTTTGGCGAATTTGAACTTCATGGGATTTATGATGAGAGTTTATGCAAAGAATTTGATTTAAATTCTAAACCACTTTATAGCTCACATGAATTTAGTGCTATGGGTTTTATAGAAGTTTTACCTTTGATTTTCAAAGCAAAAAAAGCTATAAAAGAACTTGTAAATTTAAGCTTTGCTCAAAAAATAAATGGGATTTTATGTATAGATTCGCCCGCTTTTAACATACCTTTTGCTAAGGCTTTAAAAAAAGCAGGCAGTAAAATTCCACGCATTTATTATATCTTGCCTCAAGTTTGGGCGTGGAAAAAAGGTCGCATACCTATCATAGAAAGTCATTTTGATATTTTAGCTTCTATTTTACCCTTTGATAATCAGTTTTTTAACAAAAGTACTTATGTAGGCCATCCGCTTTTAGATGAGATAAAAGAATTTAAAAATCAAGAAGATATTAATCATACATTTTCAAAAAAAGATGATGAAAAAACTATAGCCTTTTTACCAGGTTCAAGACATAGTGAAATTAGGCATTTGATGCCTATTTTTAAAGAACTTTCTCAAAAATTTAAGGGTGAAAAAATTCTTTGTGTTCCCTCGTTTAATCTTGAAAAATTAGAAATTTATGGTGATATTAGCGAATTTAAGATAGAAAGCAACACTCCAAAAGTGCTTAAAAAAGCTGATTTTGCTTTTATTTGTAGCGGAACAGCTACTTTAGAAGCAGCTTTAGTGGGAACTCCTTTTGTTCTTACTTACAAAGCAAAAGCGATTGATATTTTTATCGCAAAACTTTTTGTAAAATTAAAACACATAGGACTTGCAAATATTTTTTGTGATTTTGCTAAAAAAGAAGCTTTAAATCCTGAATTTTTACAAGATAAAGTCAATGTTTTAAATTTATATGAAGCTTATAATAAATATGATTATAAGGCATTTTTTGCTAAAGTTGATTTTTTAAAAGAATATTTACAATTTGGAAGTGCTAAAAATTTAGCAAAAATCCTAAGCGAAATATAAAAGGATAAATCATGCAAAAAGAACCAATGAGTCAATTTGGCTATGATAAATTAGCCGCAGAATTAAAAGATTTAAAAGACAATCAACGCCCTGCCGTTGTAATAGAAATCGATACAGCAAGGAGTCATGGGGATTTGAAAGAAAATGCGGAATACCATGCTGCAAGAGAAAAACAAGCTTTAATTGAAAGTCGTATTGCAGAGCTTAGTGACTTGCTAGCAAGAGCTCAAGTGATCGATCCTTCAAGCTATGAACATGATAGTGTGAAATTTGGTTCAAGTGTTGTGATCATGGATTTGGATACAGAAAAAGAAAGTAAATATACTCTAGTAGGAATTTGCGAAGGAGATTTAGATAAGGGTTATATTTCCATCGCATCTCCAATAGCAAAAGCTATGCTTGGGAAAAAAGAAGGAGATGATTTTAAAGTGCGTTTGCCAAAAGGTGAGAGTGAATTTGAAATCCTTTCTATAAATTATGAGCCTTTGAAATTTTAAGGATAAAAAATTTTACTACAAAATGGAGCGATTTTAATCGCGGATGCTCATGAAAATGAACAAAGAAAGGGATTTTGGGAATTTTTACAAGCCTTAAAGAAAGGTAAAATTTCCACCCCTCAACTCATACTTATGGGTGATATTTTCGATTTGCTTATAGGCGAAATCTCTGCTACACATGAATTTGCTAAACCTTACATAGAACTTTTAGAAGAATTGGCCTTAAAGATTGAAATTATCTACTTAGAAGGCAATCATGATTTTAATCTTTCTTGTTTTTTTAAAAGGGTAAAAATTTTTAACTTACAAGAGCAGCCCATAAAGCTTAATTTGCATACAAGTAAAGGTAATAATCTTGTTTTAAATAATACTTTTATAAAATTAGCTCACGGAGATATTTTTTTACCACCTCTTTTACAATCTACTCTTAAAACATTAAGAAATCATTATTTGCTTATATTTTTGAATTTTTTAAATATTATTACTTGTAATTTTATTTCAAATAAAATTCTTCAAAATCAAAACAAAAAAAACCTTTTTTATCAAATAAAAGATTTTGAAAATTTAGCGAAAAAAAGATATGAAAGATATGAAAATTTAGGATTTTGGGTATGTGAAGGACACTATCATCAAAATCATCAAATCAACAAAGAAAACATTAAATATCTTAACTTAGCTAGTTTTGCATATGAGAGAAGTTTTTTTGTAGTAGAATATCAGCAAGAAATCAAATTTCGAGAACAGAAATTGAGGGGTCAAAATGTTTGATGAAAATATCGTGAAAACGGGTTCAAATGAAATGGAGCTTGTCGATTTCCGTATCTTTAAGCAAGGACACGATAAAGTCTATGAAGGAATTTATGGTGTAAATGTTTCTAAGGTAAGGGAGATTATAAAAATCCCAAGCCTTACAGAACTTCCAGGTGTACCTGATTACATCGAAGGTATCTTTGATCTTCGTGGAGTGGTTATACCTGTAGTCAATCTTGCCAAATGGATGCAAATCACTGAGCCAGAAAGCACTATGCTAAAACCTAGGGTTATTATTACTGAATTTAGCAATATTCTTATTGGTTTTATAGTTCACGAAGCAAAAAGAATTCGTAGAATAAACTGGAAAGATATAGAACCAGCAACTTTTTCTACAGGATCAGGTGCTTTAGATAAAGGTAAAATCACAGGTGTAACACGCATCGAAAATGATGAAGTGTTGCTAATTTTAGATCTTGAAAGTGTTGTTGAAGATTTGGGAATTTACGCTCCAAAAACAGATATAGATTTTGAAAAAATAGAAAAATTTACTGGAACGGCACTTATACTTGATGACAGCATGACTGCTAGAAAACGCGTCAAAGAAATGATGCAACAGATGGGCTTTCAAGTTGTTGAAGCTAAGGACGGCGTAGAGGGCATAAACAAATTAGAAGAATTAAGCCAAGTTTATGGTGAAAGTTTAAATGATACTTTAAAAATTATAGTAAGCGATGTCGAAATGCCACAAATGGATGGTTTCCACTTTGCTGCACGCATTAAAGAAGATCCAAGATTTAAAGATATTCCTATAGTCTTTAACTCGTCTTTATCAAATGAATTTATGAATGAGAAAGGTGTTCAAGAAGCTGGTGGAGAAGGCTATCTTGTCAAATTTAACGCTAGCGATTTCTTCAATGAAATTGCAAAGGTTATTAAAAAACATCAATCTCAAGAACAGGGGTAAAATATGGAAGATATGCAAGAAATACTTGAAGACTTTTTGGTTGAAGCTTTTGAGCTTGTTGAGCAAATCGACCATGATTTAGTAGAGCTTGAATCAAATCCAGAAGATTTAGAATTATTAAATAGAATTTTCCGTGTTGCACATACGGTTAAAGGATCATCAAGTTTCTTAAATTTTGATGTTTTAACAAAGTTAACTCACCACATGGAAGATGTTTTAAACAAAGCAAGACATGGCGAGTTAAAAATAACTCCAGATATCATGGATGTGGTTTTAGAGTCTATTGATAGAATGAAAACTTTGCTTAATTCCATTCGTGATAATGGCAACGATACTGCTATTGGTATGGATATAGAACCAATTTGCGCAAGATTAACAGCTATTTCAGAAGGAGAATCTCCTGTTGCGGCAAAAGATTCAAATGAAAAATCTACTCTACAAGTAGAACCAGAAGCACCAAAACAAGAAATAGCAACTCCAGAACCTGAAGTAGATATTAATCAATTAAGTGATTCTGAAGTTGAAGCTGAAATAGAAAGACTTTTAAAAGTTAGAAAAGCTGAAGATCAAGCGCGTCGTGCACAAAAGAAACAAACAACAAATGCAGCACCTAAACCGACTAACAATACAGCAAATAAACCTGCGGAAAGTGGAGAGAAAAAAGTTCCTGCTTCAGGTAGTAATGCTAGCAGTATGGATCAAACCATACGCGTGGAGGTAAAAAGGCTAGATCACTTAATGAATCTAATTGGGGAGCTTGTTTTAGGCAAAAACCGTTTGCTTAAAATTTACGATGATGTTGAAGAGCGTTATGAAGGAGAAAAATTCCTTGAAGAACTTAATCAGGTTGTAAGTCAGCTAAGCATCATTACAACCGATGTTCAACTTGCTGTAATGAAAACAAGAATGCAACCTATAGCAAAAGTTTTCAATAAATTCCCAAGAGTTGTTCGTGATTTGAGTCGTGAATTAGGAAAGCAAATAGAACTTGAAATTACAGGTGAAGAAACTGAACTTGATAAATCTATCGTAGAGGAAATTGGCGATCCTATCATGCATATGATTAGAAATTCATGTGACCATGGTGTTGAGGATCCAGCAACTCGTGCAGCGAACGGAAAACCTGAAAAAGGTATAGTTCAACTTAAAGCTTATAATGAAGGCAATCACATCGTTGTAGAAATTACAGATGATGGTAAAGGACTTGATCCAAATGGCTTAAAAGCAAAAGCTATAGAGAAAAATTTGATTACCGAAAGAGAAGCAGATCAAATGACAGACAAAGAAGCTTTTGCTTTGATTTTCAAACCTGGTTTTTCAACTGCGGCTAAAGTAACAAATGTTTCGGGTCGTGGCGTAGGAATGGATGTTGTTAAAACCAACATCGAAAAACTAAATGGGGTAATTGAAATTGATAGTGAGTTAGGTAAAGGAAGTTCATTTAAACTTAAAATTCCTCTTACCTTGGCAATCATTCAATCTTTACTTGTAGGAACTCAAGAGGAATTCTATGCAATTCCACTTGCAAGCGTTCTTGAAACAGTTAGAGTGCCAATTGATGATATCTATACTATCGAAGGTAAAAATGTATTACGCTTAAGAGATGAAGTGCTTTCTCTTGTGAGACTTTCGGATGTATTTGGAGTTAAACAAGTCCTTGAAAGCGGTGATCAAACTTATGTCGTTGTTATAGGGGTAGCAGAAAGCAAGCTTGGCATTATAGTAGATACTCTTGTAGGACAAGAAGAAATAGTTATTAAATCTATGGGTGATTATTTACAAAATATCCAAGGTATAGCAGGAGCTACAATCCGTGGCGATGGTAGAGTGACATTAATCATCGATGTAGGTGCTATGATGGATATGGCCAAAGAAATTAAAGTTGATATTAAAGCGCAATTAGAATCAAGTGCGAAAAAACCTAAAGAACAACCAAGTGATTATAAAGTCTTAATTGTAGATGATTCTAAAATGGATAGAACTTTAATGCAAAAAGCTTTGGAACCGCTAGGGGTTAGTTTAGTTGAAGCAACAAATGGTGTTGAAGCATTGAATATTATAAAATCTGGCGAACATGATATTGATGCAATGCTTATAGATATCGAAATGCCAAGAATGGATGGATACACCTTAGCTGGTGAAATTAGAAAGTATTCTAAATATCGTAACTTACCACTCATTGCAGTTACTTCAAGAACAAGTAAAACTGACCGCTTAAGAGGTGTTGAAGTGGGTATGACTGAATATATCACTAAACCTTATTCTCCAGAATACTTGGAAAATGTGGTTAGAAAAAATTTGAAACTAGGATAAGAATATGAGTAATGAAAAATTAGAGCAAATTTTGCAAAAACAGCAAACTCAGATGGCTGGTCCTGATGTCAATCAAAGAGAAGATGATATCATCCAACTTGTTGGCTTTGTAGTTGGAGATGAGGAATATGCGATTCCAATTCTTAATATACAAGAAATCATCAAACCTATAGAATATACTAGAGTTCCTAGTGTACCTGATTATGTTCTAGGGGTTTTTAATATGCGTGGTAATGTTATGCCACTTATTGATCTAGCTCAACGCTTTCATTTAGGAAGTTCTAAAATGACACCTCAAACAAGATATATTGTTTTAAGAGGTGAGACAAATGGAACTGGAGTTGGAGGAAATGCTGGTTTTGTTATAGATAGATTAACCGAAGCAATTAAAATTCACAGAAACAGAATCGATCCACCACCTGAAACTTTAGTTAAAGACAAAGGTATGATTTATGGTATAGGAAAAAGAGATGAAAATATCTTAACTATACTCAAAGTAGAAGCTTTACTTAAGCGCGAATTTTAATGATTAAACTTTGTGTTTTTGACTTTGACGCTACTTTAATGGATGGTGAAACCATCGATATTTTAGCTACAGCGCATGGCAAGGGTGATCAAACAAGCGAAATTACCCGCCATGCTATGGCTGGAGAACTTGATTTTTTCGAAAGTCTTCAAAAACGAGTAAGCCTTTTAAAAGGTATGTCTTATAAAAAAGTTTTAGAATTAAGTAGCACACTTCCACTAATGCATGGAGCACATGAACTTATCCAATATTTAAAATCTAAAAACATACAAATTGTTATTTTTAGCGGTGGTTTTCATGAATGCATAGATCCTGCTATGCAAAAACTTGGAATTAACCTCGGTTTTGCAAATTATCTGCATCATAAAAATGACATTTTAACAGGGCTAGTTGGTGGGGAAATGATGTTTTCAAATTCAAAAGGCTTAATGCTACAACGATTAAAAAGCTTTTTAAATTTGAAAACAGATGAAGTGATGTGTGTTGGCGATGGGGCAAATGATTTGGCAATGTTTAACGAAAGTGGATTAAAAATTGCATTTTGTGCTAAAGAAATTTTACGTTCTCAAGCTGATATTTGCGTAGACATAAAAGACTTAAAAGAAATAATAAAGGTAATATAATGAAAAATTTTTCTCTTTGGTGTGATTTTATAGAAAATAGTTTTTTAGATAATGAATTTTTAAATTTATTATCACATGGAATTAATGGCGCCACTTCAAATCCTGCTATTTTTAAAAATGCTATTTTAAATTCTCCAATTTATAAAGATAAAATTCTTAAATTAAAAGGAAAAAAAACAAAAGATATTTATGAAGAATTAGCAATTTCTGATATTCAAAAAGCAGCTGATAAATTAGCTCCTCTTTTTTATCAAAAAAACGATGGATTTATAAGTATTGAAATAGATCCAAGACTTCATGATAACACGACTCTTAGTTTAGGCGAAGCTAAAAGACTTTATAGTGCTATTAGCAAAAAAAATGTAATGATTAAAATTCCAGCTACAAAAGCTTCTTATGAAGTAATGTATGAACTTATGAAAAATGGTATTAGCGTCAATGCTACCTTAATTTTTTCTCTTGAACAAAGTCAAAAATGTTTTGAAGCTTTAAATGCAGGTTTATTCGAATTTAGAAAAAACAATATAGCCTTAAAAGAACAAAATACTAGAACACCACAAGCTGTTATAAGTATTTTTGTAAGTCGTTTTGATAGACTTTTAAATCCTAAAGCCAAAGAGCAAAATCGTATTGGAATTTTAAATGCAAATTTAGCTTATAACAATATCTACTCAAAAAATGAACCTAATATTCGCGCCTTGTTTGCAAGCACTGGAGTTAAAGGAGATGATCTGCCAAAAGACTATTATATCAAAGAACTTCTTTTTGAGAATTCTGTTAATACTGCTCCTCTTGATGCAATAGAGGCATTTAAAGGAAAAATGGATTTTAAAAAACCTTTAATGAATTTTGAAATTTATACAGAACTTAATCAAATCATTTCTCAAAGCGAACGAGAAAAAGCTTGCAATGATTTATTAAGCGATGGCATAGAGCAATTTTGTATTGCTTTTGAAGATATTTTAAAAGCTCTTTAATTAACGTATTTTTATCATTTTATTCTTTGAAAGTTTTAATATTTTTGATGGGATATTTTCGAAAAATTTCTCATCAAGTATTATATCGGCAACACTTCTAGCCCATTCTTCATCAAATTCTTTTCCATGCTTGTTTGCCGAAGATGAATAAAAATAGCCATTTTTACTTAAAAAATTCGCATGTTTACACTCTTTCACAATACGAATGGCCTGATTATTTGGATAAATAAAAGTTGTTTTTTTAGAACGACGTACTAAATTTTTAAAAGATTTTGGAATTCTTGCTAAACTTTTTAACTCGCAAAATTTCGCAGAAGTGATTAAGCAAGGTTGATTTTTATCTCTACCTTTTAAAGCATTAATCTCTTCTAAATTTTTACTTAAAAATCCTACCGTAGTATCTGTTTGAGCTAAATAAATCAAGATTTAAGCCACTCCTGCAAACTCTTTACATCTAAGCAAGATTTACTCTGTATAGCTTTAATCGATTTTGCACCTGCTAAAGCTGAGCGCAAATTTGTAAAATAAGGTATTTTAAAACGAATGATATTTTCACGAATTTTTTTCGTATCGCCTTTAAAACTGTGATTATCACTTGTATTGATAACTAAGTGAATTTCACCATTTTTCAATTTATCTTCAACATTGGGGCGTCCTTCTGAAATTTTATGCACAAGCTCACACTCAAAACCACTTTCTAAAATTTCCTTGCAAGTTCCCCCTGTTGCCATAAGTCTAAAGCCAAGCTTTACATATTCTGCAGCGATTTTTTTGGTATATTTTTTATCCTTATCTTTTAAGGAGATAAATATCACACCTTGCTCTGGAAGATGATTAAACGATGCGATTTGACTTTTTGCGTAAGAATTTGCAAAATCCTTACTTATACCCATAACTTCACCTGTTGAACGCATTTCGGGGCCTAATTCTAAATCACTTCCACTAAGTTTTGCAAATGGAAATACTGCTTCTTTTACACTCATATATTTTGGAGTTTTAGGGCGTAAAATTTTAGTATCAAAATTAACCACTTTGAAAGTATCATAAAATTTCAAAGCTTCTTTTAAATTTCCTTGCCACATCACACGCGTTGCTACTTTTGCCAAAGGAATGCCCGTAGCTTTACTAACAAAAGGCACAGTACGACTAGCTCTAGGATTTACTTCTATCATATAAAACTCATTATTATGTAAAGCAAATTGTATATTTAAAAGCCCTACAACACCCAAATTTAAAGCAATATCTGCGGTTTTTTGTGCAATAAATTCTTGCATTTTTTCATCGATATTGCAAGGTGGTAAAGAACAAGCACTATCACCTGAATGAATTCCTGCTTCTTCTATATGCTCCATAATTCCTGCCACATAAACATCTTTGCCATCACAAATCGCATCAACATCAATTTCTGTAGCATTGTCTAAAAACTGATCGATCAAAACAGGACTTTTATCGCTCACATCTACAGCTTCTTGCATATAAAGTCTAAGTTCAACCTCATCATTTACCACGCGCATCGCACGCCCACCTAAAACATAACTTGGTCTTACAAGCACAGGATACCCTATATCACTAGCCTTAAGAACCGCTTCTTCTACACTTGTTGCAGTAGAATTTTTTGGCTGATTGATGCCTAATTTTGTAATAAATTCGGCAAATTTCTTTCTGTCTTCTGCCATATCAATTACTCTTGCGCTAGTACCTATAATCTTAGCTCCAAAAGCACTCAAACGCTTAGCAAATTTCAAAGGAGTTTGTCCACCAAAATGCACAATCACTCCATCAGGTTTTTCACGCTCAATCACCGCTCTTAAATGTTCAAAATCAATAGGCTCGAAATACAAAATATCACTTGTATCATAGTCAGTCGAAACGGTTTCAGGATTACAATTATACATAATGGTTTTAATACCCATATCTTTAAGCGCAAAAGAAGCATGTACGCAAGCATAGTCAAATTCTATACCTTGTCCTATGCGATTTGGCCCCCCGCCTATAATCATCACTTTTTTTTCTTTTTTATCCTTAGCATCGTTTTTACTTTGAGTGAGTTCGCTTACATTGATACTTGAATAAAGATAAGGAGTTAAAGCTTCAAATTCACCCGCACAAGTATCCACTTCGCTAAATTCTGCAATGATTTTTTGCTTCATTCTTGCATAATAAATATCATTTTGGCTTAATTCTAAATTATCTTTCAAATTCACAAGCAAGGCTATCATTTTGTCTGAAAAGCCCATAGTTTTTGCTTTTCTCAAAAGAGCTTTATTGTTTAAAATATCCATATCAATTTGCTCTTCAAAATCTACAATTTCTTTAATCTGTGTTAAAAACCAAGGATCTATTTTACAAAGCCCATAAAGTTCTTCTACGCTAAAACCTTCCCTAAAAGCTTGAGCAACATAAAGTAAACGCTTTTCATTAGCATTGCGAATTTTAAAAACAAGACCATTTCTATCTTCAAATTTTACTCTATCAAAACCACTCAAAGAACGCTCAAGAGAACAAAGTGCTTTTTGTATACTTTCTTTAAAAGTGCGTCCTATAGCCATTACCTCACCCACACTTTTCATAGCTGTACCTAAAGTTGTATTTGCTCCTGGAAATTTTTCAAAAGTAAAGCGAGGAATTTTTGTTACAATGTAATCAATCACAGGCTCGAAAGATGCAGGAGTTCCTGTAATGTCATTTTTAATCTCATCTAAACTAAAGCCTACTGCCAAAAGTGTCGCAACCTTTGCTATAGGATAACCCGTTGCCTTAGAAGCTAAAGCACTTGATCTTGAAACTCTTGGATTCATTTCTATAACTATCATTCTTCCATTTTTTGGGTTGATAGCAAATTGTACATTACTTCCGCCTGTATCTACGCCAATTTCACGCAAAATAGCAAAAGAAGCATTACGCATAACTTGATATTCTTTATCTGACAAAGTTAATGCTGGAGCTATTGTAATACTATCTCCTGTATGAACTCCCATAGGATCGATATTTTCTATACTACAAACTATGATACAATTATCCGCTCTATCGCGTATAACTTCCATTTCATATTCTTTCCAACCTAACAAACTTTCTTCAATCAAAATTTCATGGATAGGCGATAAAGCTAAAGCAGTATTAGCGAGTTCTTTAAATTCGTCCATATTATAAACCACACCACTTCCAGCACCTCCTAAAGTATAAGAAGCACGGATCATCAAAGGAAAGCCGATTTCATCTACGGCTTTTAAAGCTTCATCATAATTATACGCATACATCGATTTTGGCAAATCCATACCGATTTTTTTCATACATTCTTTAAAGACCTGACGATCTTCGCCCTTTTTAATCGACTCAGGATTTGCGCCTAAAAATTTTACATCTCCTAAAAGTCCGCTTTCATAAACTTCCATAGCAACATTTAACGCTACTTGTCCGCCCATAGTTGGCAAAATTGCATCAATTTTTTCTTTTTTAATAATACTTAAAATACTTTCTTTTGTTATGGGTTCTATATAAGTTGCATCTGCAAATTCAGGATCTGTCATGATAGTTGCAGGATTTGAGTTGATTAATACTACACGATATCCTAACTCTTTTAAAGTCTTTGCGGCTTGAGTTCCAGAATAATCAAATTCACAAGCTTGTCCTATCACAATAGGACCACTTCCTATAAGTAAAATGCTTTTAATATCTGTTCGTTTTGGCATAAATTTTCCTAAGAGCATGAATTTGAGCTGATTATAACAAAAATTAGTTTTATAAACTTTGAAATTATTGATATAATTTTAAAAAATAAACACCCTGCTTTTAATCTAGGAAATAATACATAAAGAAATTTAAGATTTTTTATAAGATTCTCATTCGATTATAAAAATTTATTTGATAATTTAACAAAATTTTTAGCATTAAACAAAGTTATAATAATTAGTAAAAATATAGAAAATTTTTAAAAAGTCTAACCCTTGACTTATAAATTATCTACTACATATAAATAAGCAGGAATACTGATCTTAACATAAGGCTTTACTTCTACACTTTGATACATATCTTCATCATCAACTCTATTCACAATCCCAACAGGGACATCCGAAAAGAAAATATTATCAAGTCCACTTGTTAAGATTTCATCTCCGACATTAATTTTCGCCCACTTTGGAATAAATTTAACCACAACCTTGCCATTTTCACCTTGAATTAAACCTGGAGCTTTGGATTTTCCTATATAAACAGAAAAAACACACTGATCATCACCTTGCAGAAGAGCCATTGTTCTGCCATCTTTATTAATAGCTATACCTGCAGTATATCCTTGATATATTAAACCGCGATTTTTACCAACGGGAATTTTGCTCCAATCTAGCCATAATTTTTTATAATCATTCAATTGAACATAAGAAATAACTCTAGTTAAAGAAACTTGAGGTAAATATTTTGTAGAATTTTGATCCTCTAAAATACGATTTAATTGATTTGCAAAGCTAGTTACCTTTACAGCAATGTCTTCTAATTCTTTATTTCTAGCTTTTAATTGCTGAATTTGATTTGCTTGATTAAAATGTTCTGAAATTTTTTCTCCCAAATAATCTTTAATATTATAAAAATTACCTATAACAAAGTCATTAACACGGAGAACATTCTGCTTGATAAGTCCTCCATAATAAAAAGATATAAAAACCAAAAAGGCTAAGACAAGAACATAAAAAATCTTATTCTTCATTGGTTAATTGTTGTAATAATGAAATTTCCTCTAAAGCTTTACCTGTTCCTTTTGCTACAGCTAAAAGCGGTTCATCTGCGATATAAACTGGCAAACGTACAATTTCACTTAAGTATTTATCAAGACCACGAATCAATGCTCCGCCACCTGTTAAAACTACACCATTTTCTACTATATCACTTGCTAAATCAGGCGGCATCATTTCAAGAACCATTTTTAAAGCATCAGCAATTTCTTTTAAATACTCACGCATCGCTTCTCTTACATCTTCGCTTGTAAGTTCAATACGACTTAAAAGTCCACTTACTTGATCGCGTCCTTTTACCACCATAGAAAGCTCTTTTGGAAGTTGTATTGCTGAACCTATAGTGATTTTGATCTCTTCGCCTGTTCTTTCACCTATGATAAGATTATATTTTTCTTTTACATAATTAACTATACTCATATCAAGCTTATCTCCAGCCGTACGAATAGACTTTGAAATCACAAGTCCACCCAAAGAAATCACTCCAATCTCAGTAGTTCCACCCCCTATATCTACTACCAAATTTCCTTTAGGCTCTTGTATAGGTAAACTTGCACCAATAGCTGCTGCCATAGGCTCTTCAATCAAAAATACCTCTCTTGCACCTGCGCTTAAAGCACTTTCTCTTACCGCTTTTCTTTCTACTTGAGTTAAACCATAAGGAACAGAAATGATAATTCTAGGGCGTAAAAAACTTTTTCTACGGTGTGTTTTTTCTATAAAATAGCGGATCATTTTTTCAGTCATATCAAAATCTGCAATCACGCCATCTTTCATAGGACGAATAGCTTCGATATTGCCTGGAGTTTTTCCCACCATATCTTTAGCTTCTTTACCTACGGCTAAAATTTTTGCTTTGGAACCATACCTTTCTCTTTCAACTGCCACAACAGAAGGCTCATTTATCACTATACCCTTATCTTTTACCAAAACTAGCGTATTAGCTGTTCCTAAATCAATCCCCATATCACTAGAAAAAAATCCTATAAGTTGATCTAATATCATTTCTATCCTTTTAACTTATTTTTCTTTTTATTAATAATGCCTTTGCATTGTCTTTAACAACTTCTTTAGTTATTACAATATCATAATTTTTATACTCTGGTAACTCAAACATTAAATCTACCATCATTTCTTCTATAATACTTCTAAGTCCCCTAGCCCCTGTTTTTCTCTCCAATGCAAGTTGCGCGATAGCTCTTAGAGCATCTTCTTCAAATTTTAAATTTACCCCATCAATAGCAAAAAGCTTTTGATATTGTTTAATAATGGCATTTTTAGGCTCAGTTAAAATTCTTACCATATCCTCTTCATTAAGCTCATTTAAAGATGCAATCACATGCAAACGACCTATAAGCTCAGGAATCAAACCAAAATGCACCAAATCATCAGGTTCGATTTTCTCAAGCAAAGCTTTATTTTCTTCTTTTGCATCATCAAAAAAGCCCACAACTTTATCGCCAAGTTTTCTTTTTAAGATAGTTTCCAAACCATCAAAAGCTCCACCACAAACAAATAAAATATTTGAAGTGTCAATTTGTATAAACTCTTGATTTGGATGTTTTCTTCCCCCTTTTGGTGGAATATTTACCAAACTTCCTTCGATAATCTTAAGTAAAGCTTGTTGCACACCCTCTCCACTTACATCACGAGTAATAGAACGATTTTCACTCATTCTAGCAATTTTATCAATCTCATCAATAAAAACTATACCTTTTTGAGCTCTTTGCACATCTCCATCTGCAGCTTGCAAAAGACGTGTTAAAATATTTTCCACATCCTCACCTACATATCCTGCTTCAGTTAAAGAAGTTGCATCACAAATTGCTATAGGTACATCTAAAAATTTAGCTAAAGTTTGCGCCAATAAAGTTTTTCCACTTCCTGTTGGCCCAACAAGTAAAATATTTGACTTAAAAAGCTCTGTATCATCATCTTGAAGTTCGGCTTTAAAAAGTCTTTTATAATGATTGTATACTCCAACACTAAAAACTTTTTTAGCTCTATCTTGTCCTATGACATAACGATCTAGATAAGCTTTTAATTCTTTTGGAGTGATATCTTTAAATTCTGTATTATGGCTTTGTTTAGGTTCTTTAAATTCTTTTTCTTCTCCATAAATAATACTATAAGCACCTTCAACGCAATATTCACAAATAAAAGCATCATCATTTTCATTTGCTAAAATTCTTCTTTGTGGATTCTCCACTTCATTGCAAAAACTACATTTTCTAGGCATTATTTTTACCCCTATAGACAGGAATTCCGCGCTTTGTTTCTAATATAAAATGGCACATTTTTTTAACATTTTCACTTTCTTGATTTTCAAGCAAATTTTTAGCATTTTCTTTTAAATCTCCTTGTCTAAATAAAGTTTTAAAAGCTCTGCTAAGTCTATCTACTTCATCTTTATCAAAACGACGACGAATACCTACTAAATTTAAACTTCTAATACTTGCACGATTTCCTTCTGCTAAACAAAACGGTACTATATCCTGAGAGAGTGCACTAGCTCCTGCTATCATACAACCCTCACCTACTTTGACAAATTGATGAATAGGTGTAAGCCCGCCTACAACCGTAAAATCTCCAAGCTCTACATGTCCTGCTAAAGTAGCATTATTAGCTAAAATAATATTATTACCTAAAAGACAATCATGAGCAATATGACAGTAAGCCATAATAAAAGCATTATCGCCTATACGAGTAAAACCATCTCCTTTAGCTGTACCTGAATTTATCGTTGCAAATTCTCTAATAGTTGCATTTTTTCCTATAACAACACCGCTTTTTTGCTCTTCTTTATAAGATATATCCTGAGGAATATCGCCTACTATAGCATAAGAAAATACACGAGAATGATCACCTATAGTTGTATCTGAAAGAATTCGAGCACCTTGTTTGATGACAACATCATTACCTATTTTAGTATCTTTACCTACATAAGCATAAGCTTCTATTACAACATCGTCACCAAGTTGTGCACCCTCTTCAATCACCGCACTTGGATGAATTTTTTTCATTATTTATCCACTATCATAGCTTTAAGCTCAGCCTCTGCAACTAAATTTCCATCTACAAAAGCTTGCCCTTTAAAAATCCACATATTACCACGATTTTTAACCACGCTCATTTCATAATCAAGCCTATCTCCAGGACGCACAGGATTTCTAAATTTTGCTCCATCTATGCCTGTGAAATAAACTACTTTACTTTTTGGATCCACTTTATCTTCCATACTTTCAAAAGCTAAAACTCCGCCTGTTTGAGCCATACCTTCTAAAATCAAAACTCCAGGATAAATAGGATGCCCTGGAAAATGTCCCATAAAAACATGGTCACTTATACTGATGTTTTTATATCCTCGAACCACTTCTTTAACTTTTAATTCTGTAATTTTATCTACTAGTAAAAAAGGATAACGGTGTGGTAAGATTTCTTGAATTTGCATTACATCTATCATTATTAAATTAACCTTGAAAACAATTAAAAATTTTATTATATAAAAAAATCATTAAAAATTACATTAACAAAAAAAGTTTTTCTTAATAAATTTCTTAAATTTCTACAAGCACCTCTTGATTATCATGATAAATTTCACTTTTTGCTATCACTTCATATCTTGAAGGTAAAATATTTTCAAGGATGATAATAGGACTAAGATTATAAGTTCCAAACAATTTATTACGCCATTTAATTTCTGCTTGCACACTCAAAGGTCTTTTTAAAAAATCTTCAAAATTTTTCCATTTGTTTTTAAAAAATGCATTAAAACGCCAAAATTCAACAAAAACCATTTCATCTTTAGTGCTTCTATAAAAGCCTTCTTTTAAATTTTGTTTTAAATTTTCCTCATCCAAAGAAAATCTTGTATAAGCGTTTTTAAAATGCGAATAAAATAAAATATGAGATTTAACAGGCTTTTTATCTAATTTTATTAAAGCACTTAAAAGACGATAATTTAAAAATTTCTCTCTTAAAATTTCAAATTTTATACCCTTTTTTTCCCATAAAACTATTTTTTTATAAAGAGCTATTCTTGCTTCTATACTTGCAGGTAAAATTTGCTTATTTACAGGAGACATTAACTCATCAATGAAATTCTTATCTTGTTTTTGTTTTTTAAGCCCATAAATACAACCACAATAGTTTTGATGATAAAGCATTTCTTTTTTTGCTAAAGCAAACTGCCTTTGAGTGCCGCCATTTTTACGAAAATCAGGGGCTAAAAACTCTACTCCATAAGGCTCACATTCTTTTTGTAAAGCATTTTTTAACTGTTCTAAATCTTTTTTAGGGCTGGTTAAAAGCGTAGTAGTAAGCTTTTTTTCTCCTATTTTAGCAGCAAATTTAACACTAGATCCCATTCTTACATCAAAACAAATTTCACACCTTGCACCTTTTTCAGGCTCATTTTCATAACCACGCACAGCATTAAGCCATTTTTCATATTCATACTCGCCCTTATATAACTTAATACCAAGTTTATCACAAGATCTTTTTACATCTAAAAATCTTAGTTCGTATTCGCTTAAAGGATGGATATTTGGATCATAAAAATACCCTATGATTTTTTCATCAGGATAAGTCTTTCTAAGTTCTTCAACAAAATAATGACTATCCACACTACAACAAATATGCACTAACATTAAAGACTTTCAAGTACTTTTAAAGCATGATCTTTTACACGAACATTACTATAAATTTGAGCAATCTTACCTGTTTCATCGATAACAAAAGTAGATCGAATAAGACCTTCGTATTCTTTTCCGTAATTTTTCTTAAGTCCCCAAACTCCATAAGCTTTAGCAACTTCTTTTTCGCTATCACTAAGTAAAATATGCTTTAAACCAAATTTAGAGATAAATTTTTCATGACTTGCCACGCTATCAGGACTGATACCGATAATCACTGCATTTTTATCACCAAATTTATCATAATTTAAACTAAAATCACAAGCTTCTGTAGTGCAACCTGGAGTATTATCTTTTGGATAAAAATACAAAATTACCTTTTTACCAATAAAATCTTTTAATGCTATTTTTACCCCATCTTGATTTAAGAGCTCAAACTGAGGCGCTTTATCTCCTATATTTAAACTCATTTATTTGCCTTTGCTTTGATAGCTTCTACACTTTCTCCACCAAAACCTATGTCATAATTTTCTACATCTTCTAAAACCACCACAACTCTTTCTTTGCTTTTATTATATTTTTTACTTAAAAGCTCAGTAATATCAGCTATAAGCTCCGCTTTTTGTTCCTTGCTTAAAGACGGCTTTGCTAATTTAATATTTACTAATGGCATATTTCTCCTTTTTAATGATAATTTTTTATAATTATTTCAAAAAATACCTAATATTTTTTTTAACAAAAAACCTTAATTTAATAAAAGCTTATTGTTAGTATATTTTTGATAAAATCCCGATTTATTCTTAAAATAATATTTTTTAAGAAATAAACAACTATAAAAGGTAAAAAATGATCTCAGCAGATAAAATTTGGATGGATGGAAAATTAGTTGATTTTAAAGATGCAACTTTACACTTTTTAACCCATTCTTTACATTATGGCAATGCTGTTTTTGAAGGAACTAGAGCCTATAAAACAGATAAAGGCTTAGCAATTTTCAGACTTGAAGATCACACCAAAAGACTTTTAGAGTCTGCAAAAATTACTCTTTTAAATTGTCCTTTTTCTCAAAAAGAGCTTGAAAATGCACAAATTGAACTATTAAAAGCAAACAATTTTAAAAGCAATGTCTATATCCGCCCTTTGATTTTCTTAGGCGATGGAGTTATGGGACTTTATCATATAAAAGCTCCTGTAAGAGTTGGGATTGCAGCTTGGGAATGGGGTGCTTACCTTGGAGAAGAAGGTTTAGAAAAAGGCATAAAAGTAAAAATTTCGTCTTTTGCAAGAAATAGTGTTAAATCATGCATGGGAAAAGCTAAAGCAAGTGCGAATTATCTTAACTCTCAAATTGCAAAATTTGAAGCTATTGAAGCAGGCTATGAAGAAGCTTTGATGCTTGATGAAGAAGGTTTTATCGCAGAAGGAACAGGAGAATGTTTCTTTATTGTAAAAGATGGGGTTTTAATCACACCTCCAAATGATTTTTCTTTAAAAAGCATTACTCAAGATACAGTGCTTAAAATCGCTCATGATCTTGGTGTCACTGTGCTTCGCCAAAGAATTTCAAGAGATGAAGTTTACACTGCTAATGAAGCATTTTTCACCGGAACAGCCGCTGAAATCACACCTATTAACAATATTGATGCAAGAATAATAGGAAATGGTTTAAGAGGATCTGTAACTAAAAAACTTCAAGATGCTTATTTTGATGTAGTTTATGGACGCAATCAAAAATACGCATCTATGCTAACTTATATTTAAAAAAGGAAATAAATGCCAGCTGATTTGAATGATTATTTCAATAAAAAAAATGGAAATTCTAACAATAACGGAAACAACAACCGTCAAAATTTCAATTTCAAAACACCAGAATTTAATTTTAAAGGTTTTGGAAAATTCTCTCCGCTTATTTATGGGGTGATTATTATTATCTTATTTTTAATCGTTGCAAAACCTTTTATGGTAATAAATTCTGGAGAAATGGGGATTAAATCAACAACAGGTAAATATGACCCAAATCCATTAGAACCAGGACTTCACTTTTTCTTACCTTTTGTACAAAAAATAACCATAATCGATACTAGAGTAAGACAAATCAACTATGCTTCTATAGAGGGAAGTAATGAAAATTTATCTTCAGGTTCAGGTGTAATTAATAAAAATAGTATTTCTGTACTTGACTCTCGTGGATTGCCTGTATCTATTGATGTTACAGTACAATACCGCTTAAATCCTTTGCAAGTTCCTCAAACTATAGCTACTTGGAGCTTAAATTGGGAAAATAAAATTATTGATCCAGTTGTTCGTGATGTAGTGCGAAGTGTTGTAGGAAAATACACAGCCGAAGAACTTCCTACTAATCGTAATACAATAGCCACTCAAATAGAAGAAGGTATAAGAAAAACCATAGAAGCCCAACCAAACGAACCTGTAGAACTTCGCGCTGTACAACTTAGAGAAATTATTTTACCTTCAAAAGTAAAAGAACAAATCGAACGCGTGCAAATTGCAAAACAAGAGGCTGAAAGAACTAAATATGAAGTAGAAAGAGCTAATCAAGAAGCCTTAAAAAAAGCTGCCTTAGCTGAAGGGGAAGCAAATGCAACTATAATCAGTGCCAAAGGTAAAGCTATGGCTGTTAAGATAGAAGCAGATGCACAAGCTTATTCTAATAAAGAAATCGCAAACAGCTTAAACACTCCTTTACTAAATTTAAAGCAAATTGAAACTCAAAAAGAATTTAATGAAGCTTTAAAAGTCAATCAAGATGCTAAAATTTTCTTAACTCCAGGTGGAGCAGTACCAAACATTTGGGTTGATACCAAAGATGCTAAAAAGCAAAGTTCTGCCAACATGAACTAAAAGGATACGCAAGTGGAAAAACTAAGAGAAATCGTGCTTTTTTACACTACTCATTTATATTTAGTAGATTATATGCTGATTTTATTAGTTTTTTTTCTCTTCACTTGTGTTTTACTTCTTTGTGTATTTTTACGCCATAGACCTATAGCAGCACTTTTTATTATTGCATTTGATATTATTGTTTGTTTTTTAGTTTATATCTATGGGTATAAACTAATAGACAATGAAGTAAGAACTCGGAAAACCGCTATTACGGATCAAAAAATAATACAAAGTTCAAATGATTTAATTGTTGATTTTAACATTACAAATAATTCAAAAAATAATTTTAAAGAATGTAAAATTACAGCTAAAATTTTTGCGGATAAAATACCTAATGATAATATCATAGAAGAATATAAAAAGAAATTTATCCCTTTTAGACAAAAAAGTAGAGAAATTAAAGATCTAAAGAAAAATGCAACCCAATTTCAAAGAATTGCTTTCGAAAATTTTAACTATGAAAATAACTATACCATACGCTTAGTTTCGGAGTGTTTTTAATGCATTTTACAATTTTTCATATTATAGCTTTTATCATTTTACTTATTTGCTTTGCCTTGATTTGTATTTTAATCTTTCTAAAAGTTAAACAGAAAGAAATGGCTTTGATTTCTTATACCATAGCTACTATTTTTACCGCACTTTTGATATATTCTATTTTTCTAACAATCAATCAATTCACCACTCAAGCCGATCTTAGCAAACTAACCTACACAAGAGATCTAAGACATGAAAGTGTTATCGTAAGCGGAAAGGTTCAAAATCTTACTAAATTTGAAATCAGAAAATGCTATTTGATACTTAGCATATTAAATCAAAAAAAAGTAGGGGGAGAAATTTTCAATGATAAAAATATTCGCAATGCCAAAATGCAAAATACAAGTGTTTCTTACACTATAGAAATTATAGACAAACTTCCAGGTAATACTTATAAAGAATTTAGAGCCAGTGTTCCTTTTCCTCCAAGTTTTGATAACCCTGAATTTTATCACACTCTAAAATGTATTTGATTTAGAAAATCTTAATATTGACAATTAGAATTTCTCTATACCACATTTCATTAAATCTTAAAGAATTAAACATATATTATTTTATAGAGATAACTAGCTTTTTAGCTAGTCATCTAAGATTAAAACCTCTTCTTCTTAACATCTTCTAAGATATTATTAGCTATATCACTTACTGTACTAGAAATAATAGCTGATTCATTAGCAATTTCAACATTATCTTTAGTAGTTTGATCAATTTGTGCTACGCTATCATTGATTTGAGTAATACCTGCAGTTTGTTCTTTAATACTTTCTGCCATATCATTGATAGATTGAACAAGTAAATTAGTATTAGCTTCTATTTCAGATAAAGATTTTTGTGTTCTTTCAGCTAGTTTTCTAACTTCATCAGCTACAACAGCAAAGCCTCTACCATGTTCTCCAGCACGTGCAGCTTCAATAGCTGCATTTAAAGCTAAAAGATTGATTTGATCTGCAATATCTCCTATAATACCTGTAACATTTTTAATCTCTTCAGATTGAGTGATAACATCACTAGTCTTAACTGAAACATTTTGCATAGAAGAAGTGATCTCTTCTAAAGCTGCTGCAGTTTCTTCTAAAGATTGAGCTTGAGAATTTGAAGAAGTGGTTAAGCTTTGAACAGCAGTTTGTAATTTTCCACTTTCATTAGCTAAAGCATTAGCAAAGTCTGAACTTTGTTTTAGCATTTTAACTATTTCATCGCCTAAAGCATTAGTAGTTAATTCAACACTTCCTGAAGCATTAGAGATTTTATTTCTAAAATCTAAGCTTTTGTATTCTTCAAATATTTTATGAATAACATTCATATCAGAACCTACTCTAGCTTGTAAAACATCAAGAAGTTTATTTAGAACATTTTTAAGTTCAATAAGTTGCGGGTTTCTTGGATTAGCAGTAATTCTTGCTGTTAGATTACCACCTTCTACAACTGATACGGTTTGAACTGATTCTTTAACGGCTTGATTGTCTTGTTCTAAACCTTTTTTAGTAGCAAGGAT